>JAHEGH010000002.1:0-24519 GCA_024639825.1 Gammaproteobacteria bacterium | reverse complement strand
GCCTGATCAGGTCTGGCAGGATTTGCAGTAGTACGTCGAACGCTGCCCCTGCACGAACGCCTTGATAACCGTGTTGCAGCATCGGCAGTGCTCGCCTTCCCGGTCGTAGACTTCGAGTTGCTGCTTGAAGTACCCCGGCTCGCCGTCGCCACCATAGAAATCCCGCAGCGTTGTGCCGCCAGCCTTAATCGCTCGACTCAGTATGTCCTTGATCGCATCGGCGAGCGCGTCGTAGCGATGACGAGCAGTGCGCCCTGCGGCTCGTTTGGGATTGATGCCCGCGAGAAACAGCGACTCGCTTGCATAGATGTTCCCGACACCCACGACGATCTGAGCATTCATAATGAACTGCTTGATGCTGACGGTGCGGCCTCGTGACCTGCGCCACAGGTACTCGCCGTCGAACTCGTCATCCAGCGGCTCGGGCCCAAGCTTCGACAACAGGGGATGTGCGAGCGGATCGCTGCTGAGGTGGAACGAGCCGAAGCGACGTGGGTCGCGAAAGCGCAGCATCTTGCCGGAGTCGAGCTCGAAGTCGAGGTGATCGTGAATCCCGGCAGGTGCACCCTGGTCGACGATGAACAAACTCCCGGTCATGCCGAGATGCAGGATGATCGTGCCGCCACTGGTCCGGATCAGAAGGTACTTGGCTCGGCGGTCTACCGACTCAACGGCGTGACCTTGCAGCTTGCGTTCGACGTCCTTTGCGACAGGCCAGCGCAGACGGCGATCACGCACGACCACCTTGTCGATTCGTGTATTCAAAATCCACGGTTCAATACCGCGGCGGCTGGTTTCGACTTCCGGTAACTCGGGCATGGCGTATTGTAATCGGCAGCTGGGTTCGCAGGGCACAAAAAAGCCCGCACGAGGCGGGCGCTTTTTGTGGGAGCGGCTTCAGCCGCGAATCCCTTCGGGCCTGAAGGCCCTCCTACTTGATCTTGGCTTCTTTGTAGATCACGTGCTTGCGAATCGTCGGATCGTATTTCTTCGTCTCCAACTTTTCCGGGTGCAGGCGCTTGTTCTTCGTAGCCGTGTAGTAGTGGCCGGTTCCGGCACTTGATACGAGTTTGATCTTGTCGCGCATCTCAAATCCTCCGCTTAAACTTGCGTGCCGGCAGCGCGCAGATCAGCGATGATCTTATCGATACCGTGCTTGTCGATGATACGCAGACCCTTGTGCGAGACGCGCAGACGTACGTAGCGCTTCTCGGCCTCGATCCAGAATCGCTTGTTCTGCAGGTTCGGCAGGAACCGACGACGAGTTCTGTTTTTTGCGTGGGAAACGTTATTGCCGCTCATCGGGCGCTTCCCAGTTACTTGGCAAACCTTGGACATGACCT
The DNA here is from genome assembly GCA_024639825.1 of Gammaproteobacteria bacterium. Taxonomy (GTDB): domain Bacteria; phylum Pseudomonadota; class Gammaproteobacteria; order Steroidobacterales; family Woeseiaceae; genus UBA1847. The sequence goes on along the minus strand of JAHEGH010000002.1, from coordinate 23,176 downwards.
TAAGTCTCTGATTTTATTAAAAGTCGCCCGCGAGTGGCGGGCAGAGAGCGAGACTTTATACCAGTGACGGCCATGCAGTTCAAGCGCTCATTGGCCGATATTGCCGGATACCTTCCGGCTGGCGTCAGATAAGGCCTCGGCTGGCCAGCGAGGTGGCCCTGCCATCGCCAATAATCAGGTGATCGAGCAGCCGGATGTCGACAAGTTCGAGGGCCGACTTAAGACGACGGGTGATGCGTTCATCGGCCTGGCTGGGTTCGGCCACGCCACTGGGATGATTGTGGGCCAGAATAACGGCAGCGGCGTTGACGGCCAGGGCCTCTTTAACAACCTCGCGCGGATAAACGCTGGTGCCGTCGATGGTGCCCCGAAACAGCTCGTTGAAGCTGAGCACCCGGTGCCGGTTGTCGAGGAACAGGCAGCAAAATAACTCGTGGTCGAGATGCCGCATGCGAGCCTGCAGGTAGCCCTCAGTGTCGGCAGGGCTCCGAATGGACTCGCCGTTAGGCAGAGATTCGGAATAATAGCGCCGGGCAAGCTCGGGCAGGGCGCGCAGGACAGCAAGGCGGCCCCGGCCGATTCCGGGGCACGCCATGATGTCGCCGGCCGGCGCCTGCAGGAGCGAACGCAGACTGCCGAAGCGGCTCAGAAGTTGCGTGGCAGCGGGGTTGGTCACGACCATGGTCAGCAACTCTGCATCGCTCTTGTCCGTGAGCCGTTCTTCATCCATGCCCAAATACTGGCTCCCGGGCACATATGCATACAAGCAACAAATCTATGGAAACCTTCTGGATTCGATCCGGACGCGATAAGCTTTCATCCATGAATATTGTTCTTGGCATTACTGGCGGCATCGCAGCCTATAAGGCACCTGACCTGGTGCGGCGCCTGCGCGAACGCGGCGGCGACGTACAGATCGTAATGACCGCGTCGGCCGAGGAATTCGTGACGGGTACAGCGTTGCAGGCTGTGTCCGGAAGGCCGATCCGTTCGAACCTGTGGGACAAGGAAGCCGAGGCGGCGATGAGCCATATTGAGCTCGCACGCTGGGCGGACGTTGTTCTGATCGCCCCGGCGACCGCCGAGGTGATGGCTCGCATCGTCAGCGGCGGAGCGCCCGATTTGCTCACAACGATCTGCCTCGCGACGGAGGCGCCCCTGGCCGTGGCCCCGGCAATGAATCACGTCATGTGGAGTAATCCGGCGACACAGGCAAATCGCAAGGTGCTTGAGGAGCGTGGCATTCACATCCTGGGGCCCGGTGTTGGATCGCAGGCCTGCGGAGAGACAGGAGCGGGCCGCATGCTCGAGCCTGACACCATTGCAGCAGCGGTTTTCGATCTCGCTGTTGGTAAAGGGGAGGGGCTGCTGACGGGCAAGAAGGTTGTGATCACGGCAGGGCCGACTCGGGAGCCTATCGATCCGGTGCGTTACATCACCAATCGCAGCTCCGGAAAAATGGGTTATGCGATGGCGCGTGCAGCGGCGGCGCAGGGTGCCGAGGTTGTCCTGATCAGCGGCCCGGTCAATCTTCCTGAACCACCGGGAATCGACGTACGCAATGTGCTGTCAGCCCAGGATATGTATGACGCCACGCAGGCTTGCGTTGGCGAGGCCGACATCTTTATTGCAGCAGCTGCAGTTGCCGATTACCGTCCGGCAGAATTGAAAGAGCAAAAGATCAAGAAGAATGAAGAGTCGATGAGCATCGACCTCGTTCGTTGCCCGGATATTCTTGCATCGGTAGCGGCTCTCGCGGCCGGGCCATTCACGGTCGGTTTCGCGGCGGAAACCGAGAAGGTTGATGACTACGCGCGCTCGAAGCTCGAGAGCAAGAAGCTCGATATGATTATCGCGAACCGGGTTGGTAGCGATTGCGGATTCGATGCTGACGATAACAGCGTCAACGTTATCTGGACCGACGGGGAACAGCGATTTCCAGAAGCACAAAAGTCCGAGTTGGCACGTGATCTCGTTGAACTCATCGCGCGACGCTTCTATGCTGCTCGCGGTACCGATACGCAGCCACGGCTGTCGATCATCTCCCAATCGACTTAAGGACAGTAATGCGTTCCATTGAACTGAAGATCCTCGATTCACGCGTCGGGGACACGATCCCCTTGCCGCACTACGCGACCGACGGGTCGGCCGGACTCGATATGCGGGCGTGCATCGACGAGCCATTGACGGTGAATCCTGGTGAGACGGTTCTCGTCCCGACCGGTCTCGCAATCCACGTCGCTGACCCCGCTTTGGCCGCGGTACTGCTGCCACGTTCAGGATTAGGCCACAAACACGGACTGGTGCTGGGCAATCTCACAGGACTGATCGATTCGGACTACCAGGGGCAGGTGTTCATCTCCTGCTGGAATCGCGGCAGCAACAGTTATGAAGTACAGCCCGGCGAGCGTATTGCACAAATGGTATTCGTGCCGATTGAGCAGGTTGAGTTTAAGGTTGTGGAAGAATTTGATGCCAGCGACAGGGGCGCCGGCGGATTTGGGCATTCGGGGACGGCCTGACGGCCAGGGAATCTAGTTGATTCCTCTCAGTTCCCTGAAGCGTGCGATGTCACCGCCGAAGCGCTCGATGATCTGCTTCTCATCAATATCGTACTTCCGCAGGTTACGCTGGTGACGCTCGATGGTGTCTTTTGTCTTACGCAGCTCTTCGGCAAGATCTTCGGCAATCATCGGCGCACTGGCATCCTCACTGTACGGCTGGTACCGGGAAGCCTCGTTACGCAATTCCTGAAGCCGATGTTCGAGGTTTCTCAGGTAGAGCTCGGTAACACGCGACTGTGCCTGGAAGAGCTCCACACGGCGGTCGCGGTGCATTTCGATCTCTTCGACTGAGAGATAGGTTGCCAGCAGGGCGCGGTCGGCTGCCAACTGCTGTTCCTGGCGGTCGCGGCGTTCCTTGTCGATTCGCTCCTGCTCCAGTTGCTCCTCGGTCTTTCTGCCTTCGAGTTCAGCAACCGTAACACCATGTTCATTCAGAACCTCTTTCGGGCGCTCGGCGAAGATCTGCGGAACGCTGTCTCCGTAATACACATTGCCCTCTTCGTCTTCCCACTTGAAGACTTTCTGTTCATCTCTGGCCATGGCCGTGGAGGCCAGTGCAAGGAGCGCAACTGCAAATATTAATTTCCGCATGAGCAAAATATGCCAGTAAACAAGGGTCAACAACCGGGACTGGTTCTCGTTATTGCAGCTTAGTCCCCTTTCTTCATGCTGTAAAATTGGCCCGAATGTACAAATTTCAATGGCTTACGAGATAACGCCGTACTGCTTCCGGTAGGCCAGCACAGGCTCCAGGAACTGCTCGTATTCGCTTGATTCTTCGAGAATATTGATCAGATCATCGAGCTGTACAATGCTTATGACCGGAATACCAAGTGATTGTTTCAGCTCCTGGACGGCCGAATAGGCACCCTGGCCGCGTTCCTGCCGATCCAGTGAGATCACGAGCCCCGCTATTGCTGCGCCGGCACCCGAGATGATCTGGTAAGCCTCCCGGACGGCTGTCCCGGCGGTGATGACATCGTCGACAATCAGCACCTCGCCGGACAGGGGCGCACCCACGACGCTGCCGCCTTCGCCATGTGCCTTGGCCTCCTTTCGATTGAAGCAATAGGGCACGTCAATACCGTGGTGTTCAGCCAGTGCGGCGGCGGCGAGCGTGGCGAGAGGAATGCCTTTGTAGGCGGGTCCGAACAACATGTCGAAACGAAGATTCGCTTCGGCGATAGCAGCGGCATAGAACCGACCTAGCTTCGCGGCGGCATAGCCTGTGTTGAAAAGGCCGGCGTTAAAAAAGTAGGGACTCACCCGACCGGATTTCAGCGTGAATTCGCCGAAACGAAGAACGCCGAGTTCGAGTGCCAGTTCGATGAACTCTCTTTTGTAGCCACGCATAAGATGGGTCTTCTGTATGATTGCCGCGACGGATCGGAGTATGACACAGGAGATCGCATTTGTTTCGCGTTATCAGCCTCAATGCGAATGGCATTCGGGCAGCAGCCCGCAAGGGATTTTTCGAGTGGATGGCGGGGCAAAACGCCGACGTAATTTGCATCCAGGAAACCAAGGCACAGGCACATCAGCTGACGGATGAGATCTTCTCGCCAGAGGGCTATCACTGCTACTACGAAGATGCCGAGAAGAAGGGCTACAGCGGCACCGCGATCTACTCGCGGCACAAGCCAAGAAAAGTCATTCATGGTTACGGCGATGACGAATTCGACAACGAAGGACGCTACCTGGAAATCCAGCTTGGCGGGATCAGCGTTGTGTCGTTGTATCTGCCATCGGGGTCATCGAAGGAAGAGCGACAGATCGCCAAGTACCGCTGCATGGACTCGTTCACCGAGCACCTGAAGAAGCTTAAGCGCCGACGATCTGAATACATCATCTGCGGCGACTGGAATATCGTTCACAAGGAAGGCGACATAAAGAACTGGAAGCAGAATCAGAAGAACTCCGGTTGCCTGCCCGAAGAACGCGCCTGGCTGGACAAAGTGTTTGGGGACTATGGCTGGGTCGACGCGTTCCGGGCAATCGACCAGGAGCCCGAGCAATACACGTGGTGGTCCAATCGTGGTCGAGCCTGGGACAACAACGTCGGATGGCGCATTGACTATCACGTCGTGACGCCGGGGCTCGGTGAAAAAGTTCGGCGCACGGAAATATACAGAGATCAGCGCTTCTCTGACCATGCGCCCTTGATCATGGATTACGATTGGGTTCATGACGGCTGATGCCAACTTCGACCGCGCGCGCAAGGAGAGCCTGAAGGAGGCTGTCCTGAACCGGCGCATGCTGATCTGCGTGTTTACCGGGTTCTCTTCCGGGCTGCCGCTCTACCTGCTGTTCCAGATGGTGCCGTACTGGCTGCGTACCGAAGGCGTAGGCCTTGCGGAGATCGGGTTCTTCGCGCTCGTGCAGTTTCCCTACACGTGGAAATTCCTGTGGGCGCCGATCATGGATCGCTACACTCTGCCGTTTCTCGGCCATCGGCGCGGCTGGATTCTCGTGACCCAATTGGCGCTGCTCGTTTCGATCGGCGTCCTCGGCTTTTTCAAACCAGCCATGTCGCTGTGGACGGTCGCCTATCTGGCCACGGCCGTCGCATTTTTCAGTGCCAGCCAGGACATCGTACTGGATGCGTATCGTCGCGAATTGCTGCCTGACGTTGAACTCGGGCTCGGTAACTCCGTGCACGTGCAGGCGTACCGTCTCTCAGGTTTAATTCCGGGCGGTCTGGGACTGATCCTGGCCGATCGCCTTCCCTGGAACATGGTTTTTGTCATCGTCGCGCTCTTCATGCTGGTGGGAGTAGTGATGACGATGGTGATTGCCGAGGCGATCAAAGAGCCATCGCCACCACGATCGCTTAAAGAATCGGTCATTGAACCGTTTCGGGAGTTTATCGGCCGCGCGGGTCTCAGGTCAGCACTGCTGGTGCTCGCTTTCCTGTTTTTCTACAAGCTGGGTGACAACATGGCGACCGCGCTGCAAACGCCGTTCTTTCATGATGTGGGCTTTTCGGGAACGCAGATCGGCACGATCGCAAAAATGGTCGGTACAACGGCGGCAATCGTGGGTGGGCTTATCGGCGGATTGATCATGGTGAAGGTCTCGATCAATCGGGCATTGTGGATGTTCGGCTTTGTGCAGATCGCCAGCATACTCGGATTTGCCCTGTTGTCCGTTGTCGGCGCCAATCCCTGGATGCTGGCATTTGCGATGGCGTTCGAATACCTGGGTGTTGGGCTGGGAACCGCTGCATTAACAGCCTTCATGGCCAAATCAACCAACGTCGCATTCGCGGCGACCCAGTTTGCGTTGTTCACAGCGCTGATCTCGGTGCCTCGGGTGTTGGCCAGCGCGACGACTGGACTCATCGTCGAGCATGTCGGTTGGACCAACTTCTTCCTGCTGTGCACGGTACTTGCGATCCCCGGCATGCTCCTGCTCTTCAAGGTAGCACCGTGGAATGAGGACAGCGTGTGAGCGAGCAGGAGATCGCGGTCGGTCGTCTGGACGAACTCGAGAATCCTGGCTGTCGTGAGTTTGAGATCGGTGATGGTGACTGGCCGTTCCGCGGCTTCGTGGTTCGCAAGGGCGAGGACGTGTTCGCGTACCAGAATTTCTGCGCACACGTTGGACACCCCCTCAACTGGTCGCCCGACAAATTCCTGACCAAGGACAAAAAGGCACTGATCTGCGCGTCGCACGGCGCGACCTACGAAATCGAAACAGGCTACTGTTTCGCCGGGCCCGGGAGTGGGCGCGAGCTACGCAAGGTAGACGTAGCGGTGCGGGACGGGGTGATTCTTGTGACTGGCCCCACGAGCAGGTAGCAAATAGGGTGCCGGACACCCTATTTAACTTAATAGGGTGTCCGGCACCCTATTTCGGTACCCTATTTCAGAGCTTGTCGAGAAACGCCAGTGGATCGTGATAACCGCTCGGCATGTCGGAGTCAGTCTTGCCGACGTAATCCTCCGGGTCCATATCGACCGAGCCCGACCAGTCTTCGGGTGCGCTGACCTCCCGCAGCAGGAGATCCGGCCAACGCTCTATATCAATCTCATCAATGGTCCCGTCAAACTGCTGAATCTCGACAGTGGCTTCTGACTCGTCCACGGCGACCACCTCAAACAACGTGCCATTGGGTCTTCTGAACCATTGACCGATTACGGGGTACTGAATAGCCATAACCTGTAGCCCTCATGAAAAACGCTGCCTTACTACTAGTTATAGATCATCACAGGCGGAGCGCAAGCTACGAATCGTTATGAATTCTTCTGGAAACACCAGTCACAGATGCGATGCCCCTTCCTGAGGCCCCGACGCTCGAACTTCGTCTGTGGCCGGTCCAGCGGCTGTTCGCCGTCATGCTCGCGACGTTCGCGGCACCTGAAGCGATCGGACTGCGAAAGGGCTTCGTCAATGTGCTCAGCGTAGTTGGCCCAGTCGGTCGCGATATTCAGAGTGCCCGCATCGGCCAGCCGGTCAGCAACAAGCTCCAGGAAAGACGGCGCGATTATCCGCCGCTTGTGGTGCCGTTTCTTCGGCCAGGGATCCGGAAAGTAGAGATTAAGTCGCGACAGCGAGCCGTGAGGCACCTGGTGTGTGAGTACCTCGATGGCATCGTGATTGATGAGGCGCAGGTTCGTGACGCCCGCCTCATCGGCCTTAAGCATGCAATGTCCGATGCCGGGCTCATGTACCTCGATGCCAATGAAATCTCTGTCCGGACTTGCGGCAGCCTGCTCGACCAGGGTCTCACCATTGCCGAAACCGATTTCCAGAACGATCGGCGCCGACCTCCCGAAAAGTTGTTCGAACGCCAGTAATTCCGCTCGGTACTCGACGCCATACACCGGCCAGAGTGTCTCGAACGCGCGTTGCTGTGAGGGCGTGATTCGACCCGCCCGGCGCACGAAACTGCGAATCGTGCGCTTGCGTGTGGTGGTGTCATTCATAACGGCGGGGGGAGGATGCTGGAAGAACGCAAAAATCTCAATCGCGGCGTCGCATCAGGCGCCAAAGAAACCGCTCCCGAAGGTTGGCATATGCATGCATACAACAGTATGCTGGTTGTCTTCAGTAGGGAGAGTAAGGGGGATACCGTGTCTTTTAATCTGAAAATCAGAAACTTGAGTGCCTTTCTCGGCGGCTCGGCCACGGCCGTGTCAGCCATTGTTGCTTTTTCGCTACCAAATATTGCGCTTGCCCAGGAGGGCTCTGCCGGAGCGCTTCTGGACGAGATCGTCACCACGGCTCGCAAGCGCAGCTCCGCTGAGGCGGTTCAGGACGTTCCTGTCGCGGTCTCGGCCTTCGGGGCGGCGCAGCTGGACGCATTGTTCGTGAAGAAGATCGAAGATCTCAGTTACACGATGCCGAATGTCCAGCTTGAGTCTGTTGGAACGTTCCCGGGCGTGCAGAACTTCTCGATTCGCGGCCAGGGTATCAACAGCTCGATTCCATCCGTTGACCCGACGGTAGGCGTTTTCGTTGATGGCTTGTTCATGGGAACGACCTATGGCGTAGTCATCGACACCTTTGACCTCGAGTCCGTCGAAGTCCTGCGTGGTCCGCAAGGTCTGCTGTTTGGCCGCAATGTGACGGGTGGCGCAGTCGTGCTGCGTAACGCACGGCCAGACGGTGAGTCAGCTATCCGGGTTCGTGCTGGCGCGACCAATGAAAGTCAGTACAACATTGCCGGCTCGATAGAGGGTTCGCTCATTGAAGACAAGCTGGCTGCCAAAATGGTCATGTACTACGACGACGACTCGGGCTACTTCAAAAACACGAATCCGCAGGCGGCCAATCCAGCGCCGCATCCGTTTCAACCGTTCTATGCGAACCCCGCAGACGGTTCAAATGTAGGCGCCCTGGAAACGAAAATGTTCCGCCCGACGCTCGTCTTCACGCCGAGCGACGTATCTGATGTAACGCTCATCGTTGAGCACGGCCAGACGAAAGGCGACGGTGCTTCGTGGACGAATGTGACGGCACAACGCGCCGGCGTACAGCCCGATTTCTCCACTACATCGGACGAAAACGGTTTCACCGACATTGAGTGGACGCAAGGCACACTCGAAGTCAACGTCGGGGAAGTGGGCCCCGGAACGCTCACCAACATCATGGGCACTCGCCGTGTGAAGGCCAGCTCAGCTGCCGATATTGATGGCACGGACCTGCCAATCTTCGCAGCGCCCGGCGATACCGATCAGAAGCAGTTCAGCAATGAATTCCGCTGGGCGGGTAACTTCTCGGACAACTGGGACGCGACCCTCGGGCTGTATTACTTCAAGCAAGACATCGGCTACCGCGAAGCTCGCTACATCTGGCTGCCGCCGCCGCTTGGCCCGGCACCGTTCGGCGTTAACCTGCAGCGTGCTCTTGGTGGTGATATGGAGGCAAAGAACTTCGGTGCCTTCTGGACCAATGACTTCCAGCTGAACGATAGCTGGACCGTTACCGCTGGCCTGCGTTACACCAGCGAAAGCAAGTCGGGCACTGTTATTACCGGCGGTTGTTCGGACAATGCCACCTTCGATTGTCCTGTCACGCCGCTGTCCGGCGACTGGAGCAACGTCACGCCGAAGCTGGGCATGCAGTTCCGCATGAATGACGACACCCAGTTTTACGCATTCTGGACAAAAGGCTACCGTTCGGGCGGTATCAACTTCCGTAACGCCAAGCCCGATGTCATTCCACCAGGGCCAACGCTAGAAGAAGAAAACAATACGTTCGAAGTCGGCATGAAAGCTGACATGATGGACGGTCGCATGCGCCTCAACATTGCCGCGTTCCACAATTCGATCGACGACATGCAGCGCGAGCTCAACCTGGGTGATCCGGATGTCATCGTGCTCCAGGGTACGATCAACGCCGGCGACGTCACGATCAAGGGCGTCGAAGTTGACTTCGTTGGCCTGATTACCGACAACTTCTCGATCAACGCGTCGTACGGTTGGCAGGATGGCGAGTACGATACGGTCAACCCGGCTTTTGCGTCGTTCCTGGGTTCCGAGCTGCCACGCCTCGCGCCGACCAATTACAACGTCGGTCTGTCGTGGGATCTGCCTGTTGGTGCGAACATGTTCAACTTTATGGTGAGCCACAGCTTCCGTGAAAGTCATCCCTATGACGATGCCAACCTGCAGTACTTCGATGACCAGAGACGTACGAATGCAAGCATTAACTGGTTCTCTTCAGATGACACCTGGAACGTTTCCTTGTACGGCAAGAACCTCGAGGACGAAGCGAACTGGGGCAACCTGACGTCGATCGCAGGACTCTGGGTCGCCGGCCCCATGAAGAAGGGGCGCGTGCTGGGACTGGAGATCAACTACCGTCGATAGACGCGTATTGCAGTGCAAACAAAGGCCGCCTCCGGGCGGCCTTTTTTGTGGGAAGGCGAATGCTCAGGGGAAGACAATGGGGCTGGCCTTCTCCGGCCATCGGCCCTCGATGCCTTCGTAGTGTTTGCGAATGACGGCCAGGTCAACATCGGGATCGCCGGTCAGCTCGACTTTCGGGCCGATACCAACACGCTTCCTGCCGAAATCGAGGAAGCCGATGTACACGGGTACGTTGGCGCCTTGGGCGATTCTGTAAAAGCCCGACTTCCATCCGGGCTTCTGGCTGCGCGTTCCTTCCGGGGCGAGGCCGAGGTAGAACGACTCGTGATTCTCAAACTCATCGATAGCCAGCTGCACGGCATTCACTGCACGGCCGCGATCGAGCTCGATCGCACCGAGCCAGCGCAGCAGGTTGCCGAGCGGGAACCAGAACAATGACTTCTTGGCGAAGAACTTCACGTCGAGGCCGACGGCTACTTTATAAACGAGGGCCCAATATCCATCCCAGTTCGAGGTGTGGGGCGCTGCAACGAGTACCGCTTTGGGGTCGTCAAGCACGCCCCCAACGGGCGTCCATCCGCCAAGGCGCAGGAGCAGGTGGGCGAGTCTTCTAAGCAAGTGTGTCTTCCTGGCTGGACGTCTCAGGCTGGGATGATATCGATGGCACGCTTACTATGTACCATGCAACCTGCAGTTTCGAAACCGTCCCCAGTATGAAAATGCTGTGAACGAGCCAGGGTTGATCGCCCCACACGAGCAATATCGGCAGCATGAAACAGAACACGGCCATCATGATGCGTCCAAACTGCAGGTGCGGGACCTTGATTCCGGGATGATGTAGCGGCGCCGCAGAAAGATAGATCTGGATCGTCACCAGGATGGGCAGGTACGGCAGCCAGTAATTTTCAAGGAAGCCCGGCACCAGCATCCAGAGCCAGATGAGTGTCATGATTGAGAAGACCACATCCGCGTTGCCGTCCAGGTCGGCGTCGGTCTTTGGCGGTGCAGCACGTCGAGCGAACATTCCGTCGAGGAGATCGGTGAGTGCCGCCACGATATACAGGCCGAATACCCACCACCTGAGATCAAGCCAGGCGCACGCAGTGATCGGCAAGGCTAACCAGATCCTTGCCCATGTCAGTTGATCGGCGATTGTCCTGGCGGTGTTCTTGTCCATGAGTAACCAAGAGGTTACAGCAATGTCACCTTCACTCGCACCCGTCTTTGCGTGGCGGTAGCCCTGTGTGCTGCGTCAGGGCCCTTCCCTTGCGAACACGTTTCGCGTGCGCAGACGCCGTGTTTTTCCGGCGCGCTGAACCGCGCACCTTGTCATCGCTTGGCTGATCCACCGGTACCAGTTGGTTGTCGCCCGACCCGATGAGATGACCGAGCCCCATTTCTCGCAGCGACTCCCGCAGCATCGGCCAGTTGTTCGGGTCGTGGTAACGGAGCAGCGCCTTATGCAGGCGCCTCTTCTCGGGGCTCTTGACCGTTTCAACCCGGTCACTTTTGTAGGTAACTTTGCGTAAAGGATTCTTGCGCGAGTGATACATTGCCGTCGCGGTCGCCATCGGTGATGGATAGAACGCCTGCACCTGGTCCGCCCGGAAGTTGTTCTTCTTCAACCACAGCGCCAGGTTGACCATGTCCTTGTCCGTGGTGCCGGGGTGGGCGGCGATGAAGTAGGGGATCAGGTATTGTTCTTTGCCCGCCTCTTTCGAGAACTGCTCGAACATTTCCTTGAAGCGGTCGTATGTTCCGATGCCCGGTTTCATCATCTTGTCGAGAGGACCACTCTCCGTATGTTCGGGCGCGATCTTCAGGTAGCCACCGACATGATGTGTCACCAGCTCCCTGACGTACTCAGGATCCTCGACCGCGAGGTCATAGCGCAGACCCGATGCGATGAGCACTTTCTTTACGCCCGGCAGTTCACGTGCTTTGCGGTAGAGCCCGGTGAGTGCCGAGTGATCGGTATTCAGGTTACTGCAGACGCCAGGGAATACGCAGCTCGGGCGGCGGCATGCGGCTTCGATCTCGCTGCTTTTGCAGGCAAGCCGATACATGTTCGCCGTGGGTCCGCCGAGATCGGAAATGACGCCGGTGAAACCCGGAACGTTATCGCGGATCTTTTCGATTTCCTCGAGGATCGATTCTTCGGAGCGATTCTGAATGATGCGCCCCTCATGCTCGGTAATTGAGCAGAACGTGCAGCCACCAAAACAGCCGCGCATGATGTTCACCGAGAATCGAATCATTTCGTAGGCAGGGATGCGCGCATCGCCATAGGATGTATGCGGTACTCGTGTGAATGGCATGCCGAAGACGTAATCCATTTCCGCCGTAGTCAGTGGCTGCGCCGGTGGGTTCAGCCAAAGGTCCCTGTTTCCGTGTGCCTGTACCAGCGCGCGGGCGTTACCCGGGTTGGTCTCGAGATGCAGTACTCGATTTGCGTGCGCATAGAGAACGGCATCGTTACGTACCTTCTCGAAGGATGGCAAACGAATAACGGTGCGATCCCGGTTGCGTTTGGCGTCCGGAACGAAGCGTAAAACATTCTGCTCGTCGACGGGTTCGCTTTGCTTCGTTTCGCAAGCCGCGCTTTCCTGCGTATTGATGTAGGGGCTGACGATCTGGTCGATGCGGCCTGGTCTGTCAATACGCGTCGAATCGATTTCCCACCAGTCCCTGGCCTTATCGTTGCGAAGAAACGCCGTGCCCCGAATGTCGGTGATGTCCTGAACCTGCTCGCCGCGCGCAACGCGATGGGAGAGCTCGACAATTGCGCGTTCCGCGTTGCCATAAATGAGGAGGTCCGCACTCGCATCCAGCAGAATTGAACGACGGACGCTGTCCTGCCAATAGTCGAAATGAGCAATCCTGCGCAGCGACGCTTCGATACCGCCGAGCACCACCGGCACATCTTTGTACGCTTCCTTGCAGCGTTGCGAGTACACCAGCGAGCAGCGGTCGGGGCGTTTTCCACCGACACCGTGCGGCGTATAAGCGTCATCATTCCTGACCTTCTTGTCCGCGGTGTAGCGGTTGATCATCGAGTCCATGTTGCCCGCGGCAACACCGAAATACAGATTCGGTCTCCCCAGCTGCTCGAAATCGTCTTTTGAATGCCAGTCCGGCTGCGCGATGATGCCAACGCGATAACCATTTGCCTCAAGCAGGCGGCCGATAATCGCCATGCCAAACGACGGGTGGTCTACGTAAGCATCGCCCGTGACGATGATGATGTCGCAGGAGTCCCATCCCAGTGCGTCCATTTCGGCACGGGACATCGGCAACTCTGGCGCCGTGCCGAAGCATTCAGCCCAGTAGTTGTTGTAGTCGTAGAGTGCGGTGGCGTGTGTGGGCATGAATTGGTCTTGGCCGGCCGGCCAGTATAACCGGTCGCTTCGGCGATCGCTCTGGCGGTGTTCTTGTCCATCAATATGCGAGAGTCTACCGCAATGTCTCAGGTACGCACACCTGCCGTCGTAACGTTCACGCCGTTGAATTACCTGTAGCGCACGGATAAGGTAATAAGCGTTCCGTATTAATGATAGTTATTGACCAGTCATGACCGTCGGCCCCGGCCCCATCTGGAAACGAAATGAAATTTCATATTGTAGTTGCGATGTACAACGCCTCACACGCGATAGAGAAAAATATTCGCGCTATCAGATCCCAGACGTTCACGAATTTTCAATGCATTCTGATTGACGATATCTCCACGGATGACACGGTCGAATGCATGCGTAAAGCTGTTGACGGCGACGAGCGATTTCGCCTGATCCTCAACGAAGAGAAGAAATACAAGACGCGCAATGTCGTGGACGGTATAGAGATGGCTAACGCTGACGATGAAGACGTCATAGTCCTTATTGACGGTGATGACCTTCTTGCCGACGAGAACGTTTTACAGATCGTGGCGGATACTTATGCGAGGGATGATTGCTGGATGACATATGGCAGTTCTCGCCTGGCCGACGGATTACCCACATCGACCAACCGGCCGTACGCCGACCGCGTCATTCGAAAAAACGCTTACCGGCAAACGCCGTGGCTGGCAGGGCATCTCAAGACTTTCAAATACAAGCTTTGGAAGAAGCTTGATATGAATATCTTTCGGATCACTGATGATGAATGCAGGAAGATGCGCAGGCGGGCATTGTGGCGGTTTAATCCACGGGCCTGGTGGCACTGGCGAAACATTAAGGCGGCGGCCCTGCATGACGCTACAGGCAAATACATTCGCCGGGTCGACGACAAGGCGTTTACGTATGCGATGCTGGAGATGTCAGGTCCGCGCGCGAGCTATATCGAAAATATCCTGTACATCTATCAGCCCGAACGTTTGGGCGGCGCTCCCGACACAAATTATGGTGCGGCAGAGCGTGAGAAATGGCACACGCGGCTGATACGCGAAGTCCTTAAGTACCAAAAGCCCTACGATCGCCTCAAGGAACTATGAGTCGCTCAGGTTATTTTTCTTAGCATATAGACATTGATATCCGCGAATAGCTTGCTCTTGAAGGGCACCGGTATACCCGGTCCCTTCGACAAAAACTTGAAGCGAAATCGCGGCGCATCGTAAGTGACAATTTCAAACTGGTGCCGGATCATCCGCCGTAACAGCCAGTCGAAGATCGGATGAACATGGCCGAGCCCGTCGAAGTCTTTTTCTCGGAACCAATAGAACTCGCTGGAGAGCATGTACCGGAGCTTCTGATCGAATGAATGAACGTTTGGCGTGGTAATGAACAGCCAGCCATCGTCTTTGAGCACTCGATGAGCCTCGTCGATAAGGTTTTGCGGATTGTGCAGGTGCTCGATGACCTCAATCGATAACCAGATGTCGATCGACTTGTCAGCGAACGGCACCTTCGCGTTGAGATCGCAATAGTCACACTCCAGGCCACGGATCTTGAATTGGCTGGGGTCGATGTCGAGCGACGAAATCAATTTTGTGTCAACCCCCTGTGACAGGAGTCGATGTTCGAACGCTCCCTGCCCGGATCCGGCAACACAGATCTTCTTGCCGTCCAGATATGGCGTGACGAGCTCCAAGACCTTGTCGTGAACGCCAAACGCAGCCATATTTTGAAATTCATCGAGATGCTTGGTCATAGAGATTTCTTGTGGGCTATCCGCAACTAGGGTCGGGCAATATAGGCGGCGACTGCGCCGGCCCCCAGGAGGGCCCAGCCGACCCACGGAATGGCGCCCAGGGTTATTATCAATGCGCCGGCGACCACGCTGGTGGCTGCGGTGGTCAGCCAGTAGCGCTGGCGGCGCTGTTCCTGCAATTGCTTCCGGATTTCCTCGAGCTCTGGTGACTGAACGTTGAAGAGCATGCGGCCTTCCGCAACCTGCTCGCCGACGTGGTTCAGAATCGCGGGCAATTCGCGCAATGCGTCTCGCAGCTGCGGCAGGTTTTCTCGCACGTCCTTGAGCATCGCGCGCCCGCCCACCTGTTCGTCCATCCAGCGCTTGAGCACCGGATGTGCTGTCTTCCACAGGTCGAGCTGTGGATAGAGCTGACGACCGAGTCCTTCAATATTGAACAGCGTCTTATGCAGCAGGATCAACTGTGGCTGGATCTCGACATTGAATCGTTGCGCGACCCGGAACAGGCGCATCAGCACCTGTGCAAAGGAAATCTCTGATAAAGGCTTGTTGAAGATGGGTTCGCAAACGGTGCGAACAGCGGCTTCGAGTTGATCGACTCGCGTACCCGCTGGCACCCAGCCGGAATCGAGGTGTAACTTCGCAATGCGGTGATAGTTACGATCGAAGAACGCGAGGAAATTCTCCGCGAGATAGCGTTGGTCCTCAGGGCTCAACGTGCCCACGATGCCGAAGTCGACCGCTGCATATTTGGGCCTCTCCGGGTCGTTATGGAGCACGAAAATATTCCCGGGGTGCATGTCCGCGTGAAAGAAGTTGTGGCGAAACACCTGTGTAAAAAAGATCTCCACGCCATTCTCAGCCAGGACCTGGATGTTGGTGCCGGCCTCGCGCAACGTGTCCATATCGCTGATCGGCGTGCCGAAGATGCGTTCCTGGACGAGCACCTCAGGGCGACAGTAATCCCAGTAGATCTCCGGCACGTACAGCATGTCCGAGCCCTGGAAGTTGCGCTTGAGCTGTGCGGAGTTGGCGGCTTCGCGCATCAGGTCGAGTTCATCGAGAATCGTGTGTTCGTACTCGTCGACAATCTCGAGGGGCTTCAGGCGCTTGCCGTGTTCCCAGTAGCGGTCGGCGAGCCCGGCAATCATGCGGAGCACACCCAGGTCACGTTCAATCTGTTCGAGCACGCCCGGGCGCAGGACCTTGACGATCACCTCGGTGCCCGCCTTTAATTTCGCGGTATGCACCTGTGCGATAGAGGCTGCTGCCAGGGGCTCCGTGTCGAATCGCTCAAATACTTCTTCGACCGTTTCGCCGTAAGCGTCGTTGATGATCCCGATGGCGACCTCGGCCGGGAACGGGGGTACCGCGTCCTGGAGCTTAGCGAGTTCGTCCGCGATGTCGGGCGGTATCAGGTCCCGGCGTGTCGAAATCGCCTGGCCAAACTTGACGAAAATCGGGCCGAGTTCTTCCAGCGCCAGGCGAATGCGTTCGCCAACGGGCGCCGAGCTGTCGCGACGTCGCGGCGCAAGATAGAAGAGGAAGCGCAGGGGCCGCAGCAAGTGCGTTTCCTTGATGATGTCATCCAGGCTGTATTTAACCAGCACCCGCTGGATAGCAAGCATGCGAAAAACTGTGCGGCGGCGAGCCATGCTAGCGATCTTCCTGCCGTCTGTTGATGCGCGCTTCCAACCTGTCTACGTCATCACGCAGCGTATTTACATTGCTGGCGAAGCGATCGACCTCATAACGGCTGGGCGCGTCACGACTTTCTTCCTGAAGATACTCGCGAATATTTGCGCCCATGGTGGAGCTTGCGCTGCGCGTCCAGGTGCTGACGCCTCTTGCGAATTCGCCGAGACGGTGCGCAGCCACGTCGCCCACGACACCGGAAAGCTCTTCCTCGATATCTGGTTTTGCGTACTCGAGCAGTTGCTGGAAATCATCTGCGAGATGCGCGTCACCGGTCAACTCCAGCGAGCCGTCTCTCAGTGCGCCGACACCTGCTTCGCCTGCCATACGTGCCAGCGTTATGAGTGAACCCGTGATGATTACGTCGGGCTCGGCGTCGCACTCTGTGGTGAGTTCGAGGCAGTCGTTGTGGACGATAAACCAGGTGGCAAGTGACGTGTTACGAACGCGAACCGCCACGACGGTGCCGTCGAGTTTCTGGCAGAGGTCACGAGCCGGCGTCGTTGCGCGGATATTCTTGTTGAGCACATTGGCGACGGGTCGCAGCGCGGCTTCGAGCGGATTCATGAACGTCAGATCCGGTAGCCGATATGCAGGGCCACGATGCCGGCCGCGAGGTTGTTGTAACGGCAACGCTCAAAACCAGCCTCTTCCATCATGGCTTTCAGGGTTTCCTGGTCCGGGTGCATGCGAATCGACTCGGCAAGGTACTGGTAGCTGTCCGAGTCGCCGGCGACGAGCTTGCCGAGTGTGGGCAGCACCTTGAATGAATAGAGGTCATACGCAGGCTTGATCGCTTTGCTGGGTGCCGAGAACTCCAGGATCATCGCCTTGCCGCCTGTCTTCAGCACACGGAACATGGAGCGAAGCGCCGCTTTCTTGTCGGTGACGTTGCGCAGGCCGAAGGCGATCGTGATGCAGTCGAA
Source organism: Gammaproteobacteria bacterium (assembly GCA_024639825.1). Taxonomy (GTDB): domain Bacteria; phylum Pseudomonadota; class Gammaproteobacteria; order Steroidobacterales; family Woeseiaceae; genus UBA1847. The sequence continues at coordinate 5,554 of JAHEGH010000002.1, read as the reverse complement.
CGTGCCGTCTTCGAAGGGCAGGTCCTGGGCGTCCACCTGTGCGATCGACAGGTTGCCCGCAACGCCGGCATCCACGAGGCGGCTGCGTCCCTGCTTGAGCATGGCAGCGTTGATGTCGGCGAGGACGACATGGCCGGCAGGGCCGACCTTTTTTGAGAATGCGCGCGCGAGATCGCCGGTGCCACCGGCAAGGTCGAGTACGACATCCCCGGGTCGAACGGCCGCCTGGGCGATCGTGTGGCGTTTCCACAGACGATGCAGCCCGGCCGACATCAGGTCGTTCATGATGTCGTAGCGGCTTGCGACGGAATCGAAGACACCGCGAACGAGGTTCGCCTTGTCGTCCGTGGACACGTCCTGGTAGCCGAAATGCGTTGTGTTATCGGAGTCCTGCTTGGCCATGGTTCTTGTTCTCCTCCGGCAGGCGAGGATACAGGAAATACGGTACCGGACACCCTATTTCCAAGTCCAAGTATTGAGTACCCGTAGTTTCCGCAGGAAATAGGGTGTCCGGTACCGTATTTTCTAGAGGATGTACCTGCTGAGGTCCTCGTTCTGTGCCAGCTCAGCGAGGTGATCGTCGACGTAGCCGGCGTCGATCGTGAGTTTTGACCCGCTCTTGTCAGACGCCTCGAACGACACCGTCTCGAGCAGGCGCTCCATCACCGTGTGGAGTCGTCGTGCGCCGATATTTTCGGTGTTCTCATTAACCTGGTAGGCGATTTCAGCAATGCGTCGGACGCCACTCTCTGCAAACTCCAGCGTCACTTCCTCGGTGTTGAGCAGTGCGCTGTACTGCGAGGTGAGCGAGGCATCGGGTTCGGTCAGGATCCGCACAAAATCTTCGGTCGTCAGCGATTTCAGCTCCACACGGATGGGCAGTCTGCCCTGCATTTCGGGAATCAGGTCCGATGGCTTGGACACATGGAACGCACCCGAGGCGATAAACAGGATGTGATCGGTCTTGACCATGCCGTACTTGGTGTTGACGGTCGAGCCTTCGACCAGCGGCAGCAGATCACGCTGTACGCCTTCACGGGATACGTCAGCGCCCTGCGTACCCGAGCTGCGAGCAACCTTGTCGATCTCGTCGAGGAACACAATGCCTTGCTGCTCGACGGCCTCAAGCGCTTTGGACTTGAGTTCATCCTCGTCCACGAGCTTGGCGGCCTCTTCGTCCGTCAGCATACGAAAGGCATCCTTGACCTTTAGCTTGCGGGTCTGCGAGCGGTTGCCACCGAGGTTCTGGAACATGCCCTGCAGCTGGTTCGTCATCTCTTCCATACCCGGAGGCGCCATGATCTCAACGCCCATCGGCATAGCCTGGATTTCGATTTCGATTTCCTTGTCGTCGAGCTTGCCTTCGCGAAGCATTTTGCGGAATTTCTGGCGCGTCTCCGAATCGGCAGGCGGTGCTTCGGGTTCATTCGTAAAGCCGACGCTGCGCGACGCCGGAGGCAGCAACGCGTCCAGCACACGCTCTTCGGCCGCGTCTTCGGCGCGGAAGCGGACTTTGCTCGTGGCGTCTTCGCGAATCATCTTGATAGAGACATCCATGAGATCGCGGATGATGCTGTCGACCTCGCGCCCGACGTAACCTACTTCGGTGAACTTGGTGGCTTCGACTTTGATAAACGGCGCTTTGGCCAGGCGCGCCAGGCGTCGGGATATTTCCGTTTTGCCGACACCGGTCGGTCCGATCATCAGGATGTTCTTGGGTGTGATCTCGCTGCGCAGCGGCTCATCGACCTGCACACGGCGCCAGCGGTTGCGCAGGGCGATCGCCACGGCGCGTTTAGCCTCATCCTGGCCGACGATGTGCTTGTCCAGCTCCTGGACGATTTCACGGGGGGTCATTTGTGACATATTCAAATCGCGGCTGAAAACCGCTCCTACAATTCTTCGATGATGATGTTCTGGTTGGTGTACACACAGATCTCGCCGGCGATCATGAGGGCCTTTTCGGCGATCTCTCGTGCCTCGAGGTCCGTGTTGTTCAGCAGGGCGAGTGCGGCCGCCTGGGCAAACGGGCCGCCCGAGCCAATGGCCATCAGATCGTTTTCGGGCTCTATAACGTCACCGTTGCCGGACACAACGAACGAGCTTTCCTTATCGGCCACACAAAGCAGGGCTTCCAAGCGCCGCAGGCGCCGGTCAGTCCGCCAGTCCTTTGCCAGCTCGATCGCGGCGCGGGTCAGGTTGCCGTACTGCTCGAGCTTGGCCTCGAACAGTTCGAACAGGGTGAACGCATCGGCCGTGCCGCCGGCAAATCCGGCGATGACGCGACCGCCAGCCAGGGGTCGCACCTTGCGGGCATTTCCCTTCATTATGGTGTTACCCATACTGACCTGGCCGTCACCGGCGATGGCGACTTTGCCATTGCGGCGGACTGAGACAATGGTTGTCCCTCTGAACTGTTCCATTCTGGTTCCTGCCGTTATTCCGTGGGAGCGGCTACCGCCGCAATTGGGTCCTGAGGCCCCCTAGCCGTCACCTTTCTTGCGGGCGCGCGGGTGAGTTTGGTCGTAAATTTGGGCGAGATGCTGGAAATCAAGGTGCGTATATACCTGGGTTGTCGAGATATTGGCATGCCCGAGCAGCTCCTGGACGCCGCGCAGGTCGTGACTGGACTCGAGGACGTGCGTGGCAAATGAGTGCCTGAACAGGTGCGGGTAGACGTTGGTATCCAGGCCCTGCTGCTTTGCCCAGTGCTTCACCCGGGCCTGCACCGAGCGCGAGCTGATGCGCGTGCCTCGATTGCTGACGAACAGGGCTGTTTCATCCGCGTTGGCCAGATCGCCGCGCGTGATGCCCCACTGGCGCAGCGCCTTCAGCGCATGGCGGCCGACGGGCACGATGCGATCCTTGTTGCCTTTGCCGGTCACGCGCACCGTGGCGTCGTGCATATCGACGTCGCCGAGATTCAGGTCGACCAGCTCGGCAAGACGCAGCCCCGAGGAATACAGCAGTTCGAGGATCGCCCGATCGCGGTCGACGAGCGCGCCATCACCTTGAATATCCAGCAGGCGCGCCATGCGATCGGCATCGAGGTTGCCGGGCAGGCGTTTCTTGCCCTTGGGCGCCGACACGGAGGAAACCGGGTTCCTGGATACCTCCTTTTCGCGAATCAGGTAACGAAAGAACGTGCGGGAAGCCGACAGGCGCCGCTGGAGGCTCCTGGCGCTGAGGCCCTTGCGAAAACAGGAGGCAGAATAGGCGCGCACATGCTCGCTATCGAGATCGCCCCATTCGCCGATGCCCGATGCTTCGCACCAGGCGGCCAGGTTTTCGAGATCCCTACGGTAGTTTTTGCAGGTGAGGGGCGACAAACGTCGCTCATACTCGAGGTGCCGGATGAACCGATCAATCCAGCCAGCGTCATTCACACAGATGTCTCTAGTAGCGCTTCAGGGACCCTGCAACCAGGTCACCAAGGCGGGTCAGGAAATCGATGCTCATGCCCGGATGGAATCGATCGCTGTCGATACTGCCGACTGCCAGGAAGCCGATCTCCGCACCCACACCGAGTGGCACGAGCGCGGCCGAGCCGATGTCTTCGGCGTCGTTCTGAAACAGATATTCGCGTTGCGAATCGCGAATCTTGCCGCAACGTGCACCGCTGCCATTCAGGAATGTGCTGAATGGCTTGAGGCCACTGTCGTCCTTCTGCACCACGCGGAAGAAACGGCCCACATGGATGTCGTGGAACGCGTCGGGCTCTCCAAATAACACGAGTACCGCCTGGTCGGCCCCGAACCCGGAGCGCAGAGCCTCCTCAACAACGACGATGGTCCTGTGCAGGTCCGTCGCCGCGAGCAGCTGCAACGTCAGTTCGTGAATTTTCGAGGACAGGACGTCGTTTTCGCGGGCAACCTGGATCAATTCCCGTAGCTGGCGCTCGAGCTTCAGCTCCTTCTGACGCAGTACCGAGACCTGGCGCTCCACCAGGGAAACCGCGCCACCGCTGGCGTGTGGAAGATTGAGCGAGCTCAGCAGTGTCGAATGGCGCTCGAAAAAGTCCGGGTGGGCCGCCAGGAAGTCATGAATCGACTGTTCCGACAGCCTTTCTTCGACGAATTCCTCTTTGCGTTGCGTGCTCATAAGTCCATGATTCCTTCAGAAATAAGCTCGGCGTTTCCCGTTAGCCAGACCGGCTCCGAACCACCGCGCCAGCTTACCACGACTTGACCGCCGGGCAGTCGCACATCGACCGCTTCGTCCAGCAGCCCGAGTGCCTGCCCCGTGACGACCGCGGCACAAGCGCCTGTCCCACAGGCCGCCGTTTCGCCGACGCCGCGCTCGAACACGCGGAGATCGATGTTTCCCCTGTCGCGAATTCGCGCAAAGCCGATATTAGCCCCCCGGGGGAACCGTGCATGCCGCTCCAGAATCGGGCCCAGTTCATTGACGGGCGCCGTATCGACATCGTCAACGTGCAACACGCAGTGCGGATTGCCCATAGAAACGACACAGGTTTCAAATTCCTCGCGGCCACTTTTGAGTGTATAGCGATTGGCTCGCTTCTCGGCCACGAAAGGGACCTGGTCGGGCTCAAACTCGGGCGTCCCCATGCTGACCGCAACCAGCCCGTCGTCATCGACGCGCGCCTCGATCGCGCCGGCCGGGCTGAGCAGGGTGAAGGCCTGTGGATGGCCCCTCTGATTAGCGAGAAAGCTGGCCACGCAGCGAACGCCGTTGCCGCATTGCTCGACCTCGGAGCCATCATTGTTAAAGATGCGATAGCTGGCCGCAAAAGCAGGATCGTCGGACGCGGTTACCCACATCAGCTGGTCGAATCCCGGTCCGGTCGTTTCATTTCCGAGTATGCGGAGTTGATCCGGCGACGGTGGCAGGGCCGCTCCATCGCGCTGGTCGACGACGAGAATCTGGTTACCCGTGCCGTGCATTTTTGTGTAAGCAACGTTCATCAAATTAATTTTGCGCCGCGCTTCCTTGTCGGATGGACTTTTGTGGTCGGCGTCTGTAGTTTACATAAACCTGTTAACGGTCGAACGATAACCAATCTAAAAACATTGCCCCTGGAGAGCGTCATGCGGCACATAATGGTTATGAATGCGAAGGGTGGATGCGGGAAAAGCACCCTCGCTACAAACATAGCATCCTACTTTGCTAACGAAGGCGCCACGGTCGCGTTAGCTGACTACGATCCACAGCGCTCGAGCCTCGACTGGCTCGAAAGGCGTCCGGCCAACCGCCCGGAAATCGCCGCGGTTGTGGGCTTTGAAGACGGTCTGCGCCACGCGCCACGTAATGCTGACATTCTCGTCATCGATGCGCCGGCGCGGTCGCATGGCAAAGAACTGACAAGCCTCGTGGCGCACGCGGAGACGATTGTTGTCCCGGTTTTGCCCTCGACCATCGACATGCAGGCGACGACAACGTTTCTCAACGAACTCAGGAGCGTCGCCAAGGTCGAGCGCAAAAAAGCGAAGCTGGGTCTCGTGGCCAATCGCGTCCGCGATAACACGCTGATCTTTGACGATCTGGATGAGTACCTGACCAACGCGAAGACGCCCTATATTGCGGCACTGCG
>JAHEGH010000139.1 GCA_024639825.1 Gammaproteobacteria bacterium | reverse complement strand
TGGTTTGCAGAGGAGCAGACGTTCGAATCCGACGTTACCGCGGAAACATCTTTGACCGGCTGCTTCACTTCGTATAGCAGCCGCTCGAACAAATTGGGATAAACTGTCGGCTACTGACCCAAAGCAGACACGCTAGTGAATCTCCAGTACGCTTCGGGCATGAATAATCTGGGGAGTTATTGTGTCGCAGTTTGAGTATGTCGCTGTTCTGGTCTCAATTATCGTCGGTCTTGCTCTCACGCAGATTTTAAGGGGAGTGGGTCGAATGGTCACGACCAAAGACGGCCCACGTGCTTATTGGGTTCATCTTGTCTGGACGCTTTACCTCTTCTTACTCATTGTGATGTTCTGGTGGTGGGAATTTCGTCTAGGCACCGTCGAATGGAGTCTCGGGCTTTATATTGTCGTGATTCTTTACGCGACACTCCTCTTTTTTGTCAGCCTTGTGATTCAGCCTTCAGATACGCACAAGATCACTAACTTTAAGGACTATTTCTACTCAAATCGTCACTGGATTTTCGGTCTACTCATTGCAATTTGGCTTTGGGATTTTGTTGATACTTATTCGAAAGGTGCCGATCATTTTGCTAGCTTGAGCACCGAATACCTGGTCTACAACGCTAGTCAAATAGTCGGCTGTATCATAGGAATCAAGACAGCGAACGAGCGCTACCATGAGATATTTTCAGTGATATTTGTAATCTACTTTGTCACATGGATGTATCGAACCTTTTTCGTAATGAGCTGATTTGACGTCCCCTCCTGGCCGATTGCAGACCCTCAGATTTCTCGAAATATCGCGTTTGAGCGGCCGGTATCGGGAAAAGCAGCCCCTCAGCACCAGCGGAGAAAAAGGGTCAGGACTTGGCGTTGGCATTTCCTCTCTCGCAGCAAGACTGGAAATGTCCGCCCCTTAACGCGCCGTCCTAATTCCTCTATTCTGAAAGAAAAACAGATGGGAAGTCAGCATGCTCTTGCGCCGAGTCACTAAACACGTCAAAACCCAGAACTGGTTTGCAGTCGGTATAGACCTCGTCATTGTCGTCGTCGGTGTCGTTATCGGTATTGAGGTGGCAAATTGGAACGATGTCCAGAACAACAAAGCCGGGCTGGCCACCTCATTGGAGCGACTCGATAAGGAGGTCGCCCAGAACATCAGCATAATCGAGGAAGTCCTGGTAGGTTTTGAGGACGGCCGAGACGACCTAAACCAGGGGCGCGAAGCACTCAACGATTGCGCTTTCTCACCGGATGGTGAGGCTGCGTTGGAACGTCTGTTGTTCGACTTTGTAGACGACGTTCAGCCAAATTTTACTACCGTTGCTCTCGACCAACTCGCCAGCCAAGCCCGGTATCAAGACTTGCTGTCACCAGAGTTCCAAGAAGACTTTGGGTTTTATGCCGCGCGCCTGAAGGAGGAGCATGAGCAGCTGACGAGTCACTACGACAAAATGTGGTCTCATCACGTCAACTTCCATCCGGGCGTTAGCGCGTATTTCTCCGCCGATACGGAAGAGTATGAAGGTTGGGGCTTTAAGTTGGACAAGCCTTTCGCAGAAATCTGCGTCGATGCGTCATTCAGAAATCGGTTCATCAACACCATCGGCTTTTATACTTCGATAAATAGTCGTCTATCGCGATTCAAGATAGAAGCCGAACAATTTCAAGACTCGTTGGATAAAGAACTTGCACGTGCCAGCGGCAAGTTCTGACCCAAAGTCTCCGCTGCCGAGCTACCGCTTGTCACGAGAAGTGAAGGAGTTAGTGTGTTGATCTGTTGGCTTGTATGCACCAGAAATCAGGATGTTACGACTTCGAAAGTGACGGACTTTAATTTCTCGGTTCAAAAGAGAGTTTATCCATGAGTAAACGCCAGAATATTTATAGCGGGGCACCCTGGGAGTCGATAGTCGGCTACTGCCGGGCTGTACGGGTGGGGTCCCATGTCGCCGTGACGGGAACGGCGTCTGTTGGGGACGATGGTGAGGTTGTTGGCGTCGGGGACGCCTACGTCCAGGCAAAACGCTGCATTACGATCATCGAGAAGGCGCTCAACGAAGCAGGGAGCGGCTTAAGCGATGTCGTGCGCACGCGTATTTTCGTGACGGACATCGGCCAGTGGGAGGATATTGGGCGCGCCCACCGGGAGGCTTTCGCGGATATCCGTCCAGCGACCACCATGGTTGAGGTGTCGCGGTTGATAGACCCGGACATGCTCGTCGAGATCGAGGCGGACGCCATCATTGGGGACTAGTCGGGCGCGAAGAAGCAGTATTTCGGCAGCAGAGGCACGTCGCATCGCGCTGGCTGCGCAGGGATTTGACCGACCCAGGCCGGGGTCGCCCGACGACGCTCGCCACTACCGCCGCGCCCTGCATCGGGTTGGCGTGCTGCAGCTGGATTTCGTGAATGTCCTGGTACCTGCACACTTTCTGATTCTCTGGTCGCGGCTCGGTAACTACGACCGGCAGCGCTTGGAAAAGCACCTGTATGGTTCTCGTGAGTTTACGGAACAGTGGGCGCATGAGGCCTCAATTGTAAGAGTCAGTGACTGGCCACTTCTCGAGCATCGTCGGCAGGCCTGGCAACCCTGGAAACGAAATCCGCTCAAGACGCTTGACGATCCGGACACCTACCTTCGGAATATTCTCGAGCGGGTAAAACGGGACGGAGCGGTAACAGCTAACGATCTCCCAGCGGCACCCAGCCCGGCCAGAAGAAAGCCCGGGGACTGGCATCGCCCGGTACAACGCTGGGCGCTTGAGCATCACTTCGGCCACGGCAGGCTGGCAATTCGCAGGCGACTGGGAAATTTCCAGCGCGTGTACGACCTGCCCGAGCGTCTCATTGATGAACCCCACAGGGTGCATAGCGTCGGTCGTGAAGATGCCGAACGCACCCTGTTGCGGCAGTCTGCCGAGTCGCTGGGAGTCGCAACCCTCCGGGACCTGGCCGATTACTATCGGATGACGGCGCGCGATGTGGCCCCACGTGTCAGCGAACTTGTCGAGGAAGGTGCCCTGACACCCGTAAAGGTTGAGGGCTGGAAGGAACAGGCTTACCTGTCCAGCACGGCACGCATCCCGCGCTCGATAGAAGGCGCGTCACTGTTATCGCCGTTTGATCCGATCGTGTGGTTTCGTCCCCGAGCCGAGCGTCTCTTCGATTTCGAATATCGCATCGAGATCTATGTGCCCGAGGCAAAGCGCCGGTGGGGGTACTACGTTCTGCCGTTCCGATTGGGCGACCGTATCGTGGCGCGCATCGACCTGAAAGCCGACCGCCAGGGAAAAGTTCTGCTGGTCAAAGCGCTACATCATGAGCCTGGAGCCGATACAGAAAAAACCGAGTCCGCCCTGAAGGGCGAACTCGATGCACTGGCCGAGTGGCTGGGCCTGGAGTCGGTCAGCTACTGTTGACGATTCCTGCGTTCGTCATGCTCGCGACGCTTGTCCTGCATGTGCTGGCGTGCCGCCGCCTTTTCTTCGTCCGACATGTTTTTCCAGGTTTCGTGGCGTTGTTGCTTCAGCTCACGGTGTTTCTCACGTGCGGCCGCTTTTTCCTCGTCAGACAATGAGTTCCAGTGCTCGCGCATGGCGTCTTGCCTGTCGCTCCTGTGTTCGGACCTGCGCTGACGTAGCGCCGCTTTTTCCTCGTCGGTCATGGCGTCAAATTCAGCGCGGCGCTGCTCCCGCAGCACCTGCCGCTCTTCATCAGATAATCCCTGGACGTACTCGCGGCGCTGTTCAGGTGTCATTTGTTTGATCTCGTCCGGTGATTGGCTGAGACCCGCAACCGGGAGCAACAGGGCGAGCCCAGAGGCTGCAATGATCAAGCGAATCTTGTGCATTTCCATCTCCTTTACAGGTTTCCTTGCGCCGTACCACCGGCAGCTATCTTATCCAACGTTGCCACTGAGGTATGCGTTGACAACGATCTGTGAAAAACTATGGGCATGAAAAGGCTCTTACAAACAGCGGTTATTGCCGCGATCGTCGTGTTGGTTGGCGGGTGCGCGAGCAGACCGGAACTGCCGGCACGGAGCGCTGCGGTCCCGCCCGGCGTCGATTTATCAGGGCGCTGGGAGTTGCAAGGCCACAGCGATGAGCCCGATGTCAGGCAGGTGGAGCGTGAACAGGGCATCTAT
>JAHEGH010000067.1 GCA_024639825.1 Gammaproteobacteria bacterium | reverse complement strand
GGGGGGAACTGTCACCGATGACCGATGAATTTCGCGCACGCGCATTGGAATACCACCGGCACCCTGTTGCGGGCAAGCTGCAGATACAGCCTACCAAGCGCATGGTCAACCAGCTCGACCTCGCATTGGCGTATTCGCCGGGGGTGGCTGTCGCCTGTGAAGAGATCGTCGACAAGCCCTCTGACGCGGCCGCCTACACGGCCCGCGGCAACCTCGTTGGCGTGGTGACCAACGGCACGGCGGTACTGGGACTGGGACCGATCGGCCCGCTGGCCTCCAAGCCGGTGATGGAAGGCAAGGCGGTGCTGTTCAAGAAGTTTGCCGGCGTCGACGTATTCGACATCGAAATCAACGAAACCGATCCGGACCGGTTCGTCGACATCGTCGCCGCGCTCGAACCCACGTTCGGCGGCATCAACCTCGAAGACATCAAGGCACCCGAGTGTTTCGACATCGAACGCAAGCTGCGCGACCGCATGTCGATACCGGTAATGCACGATGACCAGCACGGCACCGCCATCTGCGTCGCCGCCGCCGTACGCAACGGGCTGCGCCTGATCGACAAGCGCATCGAGGACATACGGCTCGTCGGCAGCGGCGCCGGCGCCGCCGCCCTGGCTTGCGTCGACCTGCTGGTTGCCATGGGCTTGCGCAGGGAGAACGTGACGCTCTGCGACATTCACGGTGTCGTTTATCTCGGCCGCGACAACATGAATCCTTACATGGAACGCTACGCGGTCGACAGCGACGCTCGCACCCTCGACGACGTGATCGACGGTTCCGATATGTTCCTGGGACTGTCGGCGGCGCGCGTGCTCGAGCCCGGCCAGGTCAGGCGCATGGCCGATCGTCCGCTGATCATGGCGCTCGCCAACCCCGAGCCGGAGATCTGGCCGGAACGCGTACACGAGGTGCGGCCCGATGCGATCATCGGTACGGGCCGATCCGATTATCCCAACCAGATCAATAATGTACTGGTGTTCCCCTACATATTTCGCGGCGCCCTCGACGTGGGTGCCACCGCGATCAACGAGGAAATGAAGCTTGCCTGCGTCGCAGCCCTCGCGGACCTGGTCATGGAAGAGGCCGACGAGGAGGTAGCCGCCGCCTATGGGGGCGGGCAGCTGCGCTTCGGTCCCGACTACCTGATTCCCAAACCCTTCGATTCACGGCTGATTGCAGAGGTGCCATTGCGCGTGGCGAAGGCGGCGATGGAGTCGGGTGTTGCGACCCGGCCAATCGAGGATCTCGACGCCTACCGGCACCGCCTCGAGAATTACGTGTTCCGGTCAGGGCTGGTAATGAAGCCGGTGTTCGAACACGCCGCCGGGGACCCGCGCCGACTCGTCTACGCCGAGGGCGAATCGATGCGCGTATTGCGCGCGGTCCAGGCACTGGTCGACGATGGCATCATTGCACGCCCGCTACTGCTCGGACGCCGGGAGTCGATCGAAACGACGATCCGCGACATGGGTTTGCACATTGTCTGTGGCAAGCATTTCGACGTGCTCGACCCGTCCGACAACCCGAATTACGAACGCGACTGGCAGGACTACCACCGCATCATGGAACGCAAGAGCGTGTCCCCGGCCGATGCGCGCGCGATCATCCTGACCCGGACCACGGCCCTGGCAACCCTGCTGCTTCACCGTGGCGATGTCGACGGCATGGTCTGCGGAGTCAACGGCGGCTTTCACAAGCACCTGAATTACGTTCGAAACGTCATTGGCCTGGCGCCGGGGGTGACGGATTTTTCCGCCGTCAACCTGTTGATCACCTCGAAGGGGAGCAAATTCATCACGGACACGTATGTCACCGATAATCCGTCAGCCGAGCACATTGCCCAGACGACACGTATGGCAGCCGACGTCGTGCGCCGCTTCGGGCTTACACCCAAGGCGGCACTGGTATCGCACTCCAATTTCGGCTCCAGCAGTGCACCGTCGGCACAGAAAATGCGCGACGCCCTGCAGATCCTCATCGAGCGCGAACCGGACCTCGAGGTCGAGGGAGAGATGCACTCTGACGCCGCCATCTCCGAAGAGATACGCGAGCGTATTTTCCCCAACTCGCGGCTTGCGGGCAGCGCAAACCTGTTGATCATGCCGGACCTCGACGCAGCCAACATCGCTTTCAATCTGGTTAAATCGCTGGGCGACAGCGTGAACGTCGGCCCGATACTGGCTGGTGTGGCCAGGCCCGCTCACGTACTAACCCAATCGGTTTCGGTGCGCGGCATCGTCAACATGAGTGCGATCGCGGTGGTCGATGCGCAGGAGTACGGGAGCACCCGGGACGCCGCGCAAAGTTAGACGCCGCGCCCCGGGATGGCGCGCGGCTACGAGCGACGTTAGGTGATTACCAATCTGAAGACTCAATAAAGGCGCCTTTTGCTCTCGTAGCGGAGAGGGTGGAATTGAACCGCAGTTTTGCTGCCTCGCCTTCGACGTCTGTCGACCGGCGCAGCCGATCCCGGATGTCGCTTCGCGGACGAGAACCGCCTGAGGTCACCTGCAATTCTAGTTCGCATCGCCCTTTCGGGCCTGCCAGCGGTCGAGTATAGCCCGCGCGTCATTGGTATTCGGATCCATTGCGCGATCATGATTCGGCAGCCGCGCCGTCAGCTCGATCACATAACCGTTCGGATCCCGGAAATAGATCGAATGGATGAATTCGTGGTCTGAAATGCCCCGTGACTCAATTCCGGCGGCGCGCCCCTTTTCCAGCATCGGCTCCAGGTCCGACGCATCTACCTCGAGCGCGATGTGCAGATCGAAATCGCGCTGAGGCTTGAATGCGAAAGGCGTTTCCGGGTCCTCGAAAAACGCGAGGTACGATCCATCGTTCATCTCGTAGAACGTGTGCAGCACCGAGGTCTTGCGACCAGACTTGGTCAGGTCGATGTCCAGTGAACCGGCGAGCCGCATTCCCAGAAAATCTTCGTAAAAACGCCGCGTTTCCTCCGAGTCGCGACAGCGATAGGCATTGTGGTGAAGTTTCCGGATCATCGTGTCACTCCCTCAAGGAGGATATCAGAACCAGTCTCCCATCTCGATTGCCCCGATATCGCCATGTAGGTTCGCAGATCTTGGGTTGCCCAACTGATCAGTGGCCATTGGAATGACGCCAAGAGTCGTTTCGTAAAGCCTTACAGTGATTCCGTTGTGATGGCTTTCGCCGATCCCAAAGAGCGACGTCCAGACATCGTCGCTAATCAGTGCCGGCCCGAGGCTGGCGATCTGATCCACGTTCACTTCGGCAATCTCGCCCGTAAGCGCCGCGTCGAGATGATGCCAGAACTCGATATAAGCATGGTTGTACTCCTGCTGCGGCCATGTCTGTGAAGGACCACACCAGTACGACTGTTCGATAGTATCGACAACAAGGCTGTCGCAATTGAAGTACAGCTGGGATCCTGCCGTATCCGGATCAACATCCTGCAAGAACGCCTGGAAATAGCTCCTGAATTCGCTGGCAAAATCGGGTTGACCGTAAACAGTCTGAATCTGATCCAACATCAGCGGAAGCAGGAGGTGATTCCCGCCTTCATCCTGTTGCCCAACCAGCTCACCGTAAGTCTCGGTCACGTTGTAGCTTTCGCCGGGAACCTGGTCCAGGGCGCTGCCTGCGGGCTGGTAATAGAGCACTGCAAACGGATCGGCCTCAACTCCTGAGGAACGGACGAGATCCGACAACATCGCGTTGCCGAGCACATCACCAGGCGTCACGCCATGCTCATCGCCCGCTTGCGGATAGTGTTTGCGTGACAGTGAAGCCCAGCCCGGTTCCCCAACTGGCACCAGTATCTGGCTGAAATCGATCACGCCGATCCGGTTATGACCCAAGCTGTGGAAGTCGAAAACAGATCCTGTAAAAACATCGTGCGGATAAACGCTGGCGACTGTATAGCCATCGGGCCCAATGCCGCCGATTTCGTGAACGGTATTCCCGACGACAATGGAATGGCCAACAATCATGTCTTCCACCGCGTGCGCGTTGCCGATAGTCGCGGCGATACCGCCCGCCATGTTCGCCTTTTCCAGTTCGCTTGTCCGCGGTTTTCCCAGCACCTCGTTGTCGACAATCGTGCTGCTTTGAACCTGCATGTGCCCGTTCGACATGTAAAGTCCACCGCCTCGCCAGTAGCCAATATCCAGTAAACCAAACAGGAAGGCCGGGAGTTCCGGAGGCTCGACGAGGTTCCTCGCAATGGTGCTGTTTTCAACATGAATTCTGGTAGATAGCCCGATACCACCACCATCCGAGTAGACGCCGCCCCCGTAGGCAAACAGTCCTGTGATTCGGTTCTCGGTGATGCTTGATCGAGTGATCGATGAGACATTGACGCCGGTATCACGGCCACCGACGGAAAAGACGCCTCCACCGGCCGCTCCTCCACCGTAAACCGTATTGCCACTCACAACACAATTGTCCATCACAACGGTATCCGCGTAGACGCCACCGCCGTAGGCTCCGCCGTCTCGAGAGGTATCGGCATCGTCGCCAACCGCATGATTGTTGTAGATGGCGCAGTCGGTCAGGGTGGCAATCCCCCATACGGCAAGTCCCGCACCTCTCGCCAGCGTTGAGGTCTGGTTGTCCTCCGGATGCTGGCCGACATCCGCAGCCACGTCGAAGACGCTGTTGCCGCCCGTAATCGAAACATTTGTGAGCGTAAGATGGCCGGCTACCGCCAGCACTCTTGCGGATTCCGCACCGTCCCAGTTGATCGTAATGCCGTCGGGGAGGTTCGACGCATCGATGACCACGGCCTTGTTGGCGAACAGTGCCGACGTGCCGTAATCCCGGTCGAAATAGCCAACGAGATAGGAGATGTTGTTCGCATCGTCAAAGCCCATAACTTCGCCGACCAGTACCGTGTGTTCCTGGCCAATATGTAACAGGTCGATCGTGCCGCCGTTGAGGGCCGGATCGAAAGTGATTCTCTGGCGAGTTTGCGCAGACGCGAGAGCGGAGCGAAGCGTTACGGTTCCGCTGGCGGGCGCGACGTCGTCCAGCAGGCTGTTTACGACGATTGACGGCAGTGATGGATCAACGCCTGCCTCGCCTCCGCTTCCGCCGCCACCTCCGCACGCTGAAACTCCTGTCAGCACCACCACGCACAACAGTGCGATTCGGCGAATGCGACCACAGACACCGTCAGCAGACCGTTTACTTACCATATCAGGCCTCCAGGAACTCCGGCTTGCCCCGCACAGCGAGTACAGCCGCAAATGTGGATCCTATGCCCATTCTCCGGTCCTCGACAGTCAATAGACATAGCGAAACATACGGACTTACAGAAGCTGGATATTGTCTTCTTGGCGCAATTCCTGGTTCGGACAGGTCAGGATTGACGATGAGGTCGTCAATTTGGAAGCAAATGAACATGTCCCACAAGTGGGCAGTTTTGTTATCCGGCGCTGGAGGGACTCTGCCGCGGAGGTTGCTCTGTGATATTTCCCTGAAAATGCAGCCACTTGAATGGGGATCGACGACTCGAAACGTCATTTCAATCACGTCAGGGCGCACCGTTCAATGGGCAGAAAACAACCCGCTGTATTCGCACAGGAAGCAGCCTGATATGCGCAATTTCCCATATACCCACATACTCTAATTTAGGTGTACGGTCAGATTACTGCCAGAGGGTTCTGAAACATGGCCCATACAACGCTTAGAACAAGTTACTCCGCTCTGACCGACCGGCTGAACCGTTTCCCGCAGGGCGCACCTCCTTCCGATCTCCTGTTCAAGATCTTGTCGATGCTGTTCAGCGAGGAAGAAGCTGGCCTGGTTTCACTGATGCCGATCAAACCATTTACAGCAACGAAAGCCAGCCGTATCTGGAAGAAGAGCCTCTCCGAAACGCAGAACATGCTGGATGAGTTGGCCGACAGGGCCATCCTGGTTGATTTCGAGCAAAACGGTGAAATCGTTTATGCGCTGCCGCCACCGATGGCCGGTTTCTTTGAGTTCTCGCTGATGCGCGTCCGCGACGATATTGACCAAAAAGTACTAAGCGAGCTATTCCACGAGTATATGAATGTCGAGGAGGACTTCATCAGGGAGCTATTTACTCTTGGTGAAACACAGTTGGGAAGAACCTTCGTGCATGAACCTGCTTTGTCGGATGAGAATGCACTGCATGTGTTGGATTATGAACGGGCCAGCGAAGTGATCGAATCAGCAAGCCACATTGGTGTGGGCCGCTGTTACTGCCGGCACAAAATGGAACATATGGGCAAGGCCTGTTCTGCACCACAGGACATTTGCATGACTTTCAACACCACCGCATCCTCGCTTACAAGACATGGTGTTGCGCGTGCAATAGACAAGCAGGAATGCCACGACTTGTTGCAGGAAGCCTATGACAACAACCTGGTGCAGTTTGGCGAGAATGTGCGCGAGAGCGTCAATTTCATTTGTAATTGCTGTGGCTGCTGTTGTGAGGCAATGATAGCCGCACGTCGTTTTGCAATTCTCAACCCTGTGCACACAACGAACTACATCCCGGTAATTGACGAGGAAACCTGCAATGGCTGCGGCAAATGTGTCAACGTCTGCCCGGTCGAAGCGATGACCCTGGTTTCAGCCCATGATCCTGACAAGCCCAGGATGAAAATAGCCAAGTTGAACGATGAGCTTTGCCTGGGGTGCGGCGTTTGCATACGCAGCTGTAACAAACACAATAGTTTGTCTTTGGAGTCGCGTCCGAAGCGAGTTCTTACGCCGTTGAACGGAACACACCGGGCGGTCGTCATGGCCATTGAACGCGGCAAATTACAGCACCTGATCTTCGATAACCAGGTCTTGTGGAGCCACCGTGCGATGGCGGGAGTGTTAGGTGTGATCTTGAAGCTGCCGCCGATTAAACAAGCTTTGGCAAGTGAACAGCTCAAATCCCGCTATCTGGAAACGCTAATCAGATATACGAAGCACTAGGCATGCATCCGCGCTCGGCCGGAAATCAGAAATGTGGCCACAAGGGCCCATTTCGAATTTCTTGCGGTGCAACGAGTCCTCTGCGCAGGATGCCCTGCGAGCGCCTCGGAATCAGGCTGCCGCGGACGCACTGGCGAATTCTCGATAAGAGACCATTCGCTGCAGTCCCTCATCCCACAGGCAGCATCTGAAGCATGCCCTGATGTCCTTGAGTGAGAGCGTAATTGTCACAGGCGACTGGAGTTCCGCAATAGCGTCCATCGCCTCCGGAAGTCGATAGAACGGAATACGGACATTCAGGTGATGAATATGATGGTAGCCAATGTTTCCCGTGAACCAACGCATGACTTTATTCAGCTTCAAATAGCTCGAAGACTCTATCGCCGCTCGCCTGCTCGTCCATGTCTCCGTCGACAGGATTTGCATGTTCTCGAAGCTGTGTTGGGCGAAGAACAGGTAGCTTCCGATCATCGAAGCGACGGTCATTGGCAACAAGACGACAAAAAACGCGGTCGCGAATCCACCCGACATCCACAACGCCGCAATCAGCCCGGCGTGGCCGAGCATTACAAGTAACGAATCCCAGTTACGAGCTGGATTCCTCAAGAACGGAAGCAACGTGACGCTGAGGAAGAATATCGTGAAGTACCCGGCCAGGATGGTCAGCGGGTGACGCTCGACTCGATAGGCCATGCGCGCCGCGAGGGAAGCGTCGCGCCACATGTCCGTGGTCATCATCGCAAACGCGCCAGGGCTGGCGGCATCAATCTTGCCTACATGGCCGTGGTGATAGTTGTGGGTGCGCTTCCACGTTCGTGGCGGCGTGAGCGCAAGTACCGCAAACAAGCGGAACAACCACCATGCCGTACGAGACCGCGACAAAATCGCATTGTGCATATAGTCGTGGTACGTAATAAAAGCCCGCAACAACAGCAGGGCCGACGAGATGGAAAACACCAGGCGTAGTGGCCAGACCGGTGCCAGGGCGGCACCGAATAGCGATGCGAGCAGCAAGAAAAAAGTCGAGCCGACGACCCACCAGCTGGTCATTACGGATTCAACGCTGAACGGCAAGGTTGCCTTGAACAGGTTTCTGTCTGCCTGATAGTCGGACCGTGTTTCCGGGATCTTCTCGCCCATATGCCTTGCCGCTCAAATCACTCCTTCCTCCTGACATTATGGATGGGAAGGTTCGCGAATCCTTTACAATTTGCGCCAATTATTGATGAAGGGCGGTTGGACGAGCCCTGCGCGGACGATGCTCTCCGGCGAATCTGCCCTGCTCCCCGAATCACTGAGTCGCGCTGACTCCCCGCGTTGCGGAAAGTCACGGGCGAACAAGACTGCGCGTGTATTCCGTCTCATTGCTCTTTTTACACAGAATTTTCTCGCGGATTCTGGCCGTTTCGGGCGCCTCTTAAAAGAACTGCCTGCGATTTAACCGCCGCCAATCGGGGCCGCGTGAGCATCCGACACAAGCTTATCGATATTGCTGCCGGTCAATGATTGCAGGAACGCCAGCAGATCCTCGATTTCAACATTGCTCAATCCGAGGCGCTGGATCAATGGGTCGAGCGCTTCATTAGGCACGCCGCCACGGTCATAGAACAGCAGCACGTCGCGCAACGTCGCCAGCGATCCGTCGTGCATATAAGGGGCCGTCAACGCAACGTTTCGCAGCGTCGGTGTGCGGTAACGCCAACGATCCTCCGGAAGTCGCGTCACTTCGTAACGGCCCAGATCCCTGAATTTTTCCGATCCCGTCGTTTGCGCCAGATCTGTCTTGACACGTTCGGACTGTCCTGGCGCCAAAAACACGTCGAACTCCGTCTCGGCGGGTTTCATCGTTGCAAAGTAGCCGATGCCCGTATTGTGGAAACGGCCGTCAGTAAACAACGCGTGATCCTGACTCACGGTATGGCACACAATGCAGCGCCCTTTGCCACGAAAGACCTCGAAACCGCGTTTCGCAGATTCATCCACTGCTAATTCATCTTTGCCGTAATACCAACGGTCGAATGGCGAGTCCGCGGAAACCAGCAGGCGTTCGTAACTCGCCAGCGCCATGCCTACCGTCTGCATATTCGGCCCGCGGCCGAACGCTTTCATGAATCTTTCCGCGTAATCATCGAGGTTCTTGAGCCGCTCGATCACGACGCCAATAGATACGTTGCCCATTTCGTTTTTCGCAAGCAGCGGCGCCCAGACCTGGTTCTCGAGGCTGATTTCGCGACCATCGTGGAACAGTCGCTCGACGTAGGCCGTGTTATAGATGGTTGGTGCGTTCCTGCGAACGCTCTTGCCTTCTATCCCGACAGGAAGCCGAAGCTCATTTTGCG
Organism: Gammaproteobacteria bacterium; assembly: GCA_024639825.1. Taxonomy (GTDB): domain Bacteria; phylum Pseudomonadota; class Gammaproteobacteria; order Steroidobacterales; family Woeseiaceae; genus UBA1847. The sequence goes on along the minus strand of JAHEGH010000067.1, from coordinate 4,899 downwards.
AAAAACCCTGTTCTGCAATGTGGCACATAGCGCACGACACGGTGTTGTTGGCCGACAGGCGCCGATCGAAGAAAAGTTTGCGCCCCAGTTGCACTTTGTCGGCAGTAACCGGATTGTTCTGCGGTATTGGAATGTCGGGCAACCCGAGCGGCGGCGCGGACAGCACAGACAGGAGATCGGTCTTGTACCCTTTGCGTGACTGCAGGCTCGTGGAGTCAGTGGCGTAGTCGGGTTGATCGTAGCCGTCGCGGAGGTCTCCCGGACCCTGCCTGGGCTCGTCCGCAAGAGCTGCGCTCAGGACAGCGATCAGCAACCATGACCCAACAAGGCTGGAATTTCTCTTTGTACGCAAATCGAGATTCATGACAGAAGCCCGTGTCGCGAATGCGGCATCCACCGACTATACTTTCGGGACCGAATAATAACGAAGAATGGTACGAATTCAATCAGGGGAAGTATCATGAAAAACCAGGCAAATTTGTGTTTGTCGTCGGCAGCGGCCGGTTTCGCGCTAATTTTGCTGTGTACAGCACCGCTACACGCCGATGAGACCTGCATGTCACCGTACATGGCAAAGATCGTCGGTCAAGAGGACTACGTGTACGTCTGGACGCTGGGGATTGAAGGGGTCGGTAATGAGCAGGACAAGCTGGTCACTATCGACGTTCGACCCGACTCCGAGACTTACGGAAAGGTGGTCAGCACTCTGTCTGTTGGCGGCCGCAATGAAGCGCATCACTCCGGGTTTACCGACGACCGCCGCTATCTCTGGGCATCGGGGCTCGACACGAGCAAGATCTTCATCATCGATGTTCACAGTGACCCGGGCAAGCCGACGCTTGCCCGGACGATCGACAACTTCGTCAAGAAGAGCGGCGGCGTGGTCGGTCCGCACACCAACTACGCCTTGCCGGGTCGCATGATGTTGACCGGCCTGTCCAACAATGCCGACCATGGCGGACGAACAGCGCTCGTCGAATACACTAATGCCGGCCAATACGTCGCCACGCACTGGATGCCGACGGATGACAACCTGCAGGGTGCGGAAAAGACAGGCAATTTCGCAGACGGCTATGGTTACGACGTGCGCGTGTTGCCCAGGCGCAATGTCATGCTGACGTCGTCGTTCACTGGATGGAACAATTACATGATGAACCTCGGCACGCTGATGGCCGATTCCGAGGCCATGCAGCGCTTCGGCAACACCGTTGTCGTGTGGGATCTGCACACACGCAAACCGCACAAGATATTCGACGTGCCGGGCTCCCCGCTGGAGATCCGTTGTGCCTGGGGCCCGCATAATAACTATTGCTTCACGTCGACGGCGCTGACATCGAAGATCTGGCTGATTTACGAGGACGATACCGGCGAATGGCAGGCAAAGGCTGTCGCCGACATCGGTGATGCCAGCCTCATTCCGCTGCCTGTCGATATTTCGATCTCGGCAGACGATAAGCATCTTTGGGTGAATACCTGGAACGACGGCATGACCCGCTTATTCGACATCTCCAACCCACACGCACCTGAACAGGTCATGGAAAAAAAGATCGGCGCCCAGGTAAATATGGTGTCTCAAAGCTGGGACGGGGAGCGCGTTTATTACACCTCATCGCTGCTATCCAATTGGGACAAGGTCGAAGCACCTGAAGGCGAGGATTTGCAGTACTTCAAGGCATATGCCTGGAATGGCGAGGAACTGGAACATGCGTTTACCGTCGATTTTCTTGCCGAGAAACTGGGTACGCCGCACCAAATGCGATTCGGCGCTTATTCGCTCTACGGCAAGTAGCATTTCCGACTTGTGCCCATGGGAATGAAACGCTTTTCGGTCCTGTTGCTGCTCACGCTGCCGCTGGCGGCAGCGTCACAGCAGCGGCCGCACCACACGTCGACCGCGAAACCACAGGTTCTTGCGCCCGGTTACTCCGCGCTTGAATTCCCTGCGCCCAAACCCGGTACTTACTCATTGCCGCCGCTCGGCGAGGCCACTGACGGTGCACTGCTCGACAGTTCCGGGGCGGCGGTCAGTCTGCACGAAATTTACGAAGACAAGACGATTGTGCTGAGCTTCATTTACACCTCCTGCTCCGACGCTAATGGCTGCCCGCTGGCAACCTATGTGCTGGGCCAGGTTCAAAAGCGTTTGGCGGCTGATGAATCGACGCAGAAAAACGTCCGTCTGGTGAGCGTGAGTTTTGATCCGGCAAACGATACGCCTGATGTGATGGGGGAGTATGGAGACGCATTTCAGCGTGGCACTGTCGACTGGCACTTTCTGACAGCAGAGTCCGAGGATAGTCTCAATCGGATACTGGACGACTATGATCAGTTTGTCATTCGTGACCGCGATTCTGACGGCAAGTTGTTAACGACGATGTCTCACATCTTGCGCGTGTATCTGATCGACTCGCACAAGCGCATTCGCAACATCTACAGCCCGTCCTATCTACATCCGGACATCCTGTACGCCGACATTCGAACAATTTTGCCATCAGAGTGACGACCAGTACTGGCGGAGAGGATGGGAAGGTCGCTTCGCGAGCGGGCATGCGCCTAACACCTGATGACGCTTCACGAGCGCAAGCTGGTGCAGCGGGACGTTGCTTAGAACAGCCGCTGAACCTGCTCATTAACGACTTCTGCCGACGGCCCCGTAATCAGCACACCGGCATTGTTTATCAGAGCGTAAAGGCCGCGTCCTTCCGTCCGACCGATGGCGGTGCTTGCCCCGGTAACAAGCACAGCCTTCTGATTACTGCCCCATTCATTGTTTCTGGCAGTGGGTCGAGACCCGGGGGGTCAATTCTCTTCGCCGAATCTGTTTGTGGACACGAGCAAACCGACTTATCCGTCTTCGAAAATACTGCTTCGACCTTGCTTGTCATTGCCGTCAGCGCGACCATTATTGGCAAGGACGTGGAGCATGACGCAAACCGGGTACGTCGCGTTACTCGGCAGAATAAAAAGGCCCCGCGAAGGGGCCTTCAATCTGATGCGTCAGTTTGCCGAGGCTACGCCGCCTTGCCTTTGGCCATCGCGTGCACGTCGGAGGCCGTAAGTCGCTGGCCGCCGATGGCCCAATCACCGCCTTCGAATTCCTTGATACGAACCCAGGTGACCGGGCGCATGCTTTCGCCCTCGACGGCGACCATCGCCTCGGTGACTTTCTCGATCAGGGCTTCTTTCTGATCGGGCGTGAATACGTTCTTGATTACATCGATTGTTACGAGTGGCATCATTTTGCTCCTGGTTGACAGATTCGCTGGTTGGCTTCCTTCGGCGGCACACAACGCGCCGCCAGTGAGATCATTCTTGCGCTAATAGCTCCACCGGGCTTGGAGATTTCGTGGAGATTTCATGGAGTTTTCTAGGCGTCCTGGCTTGACTGCCTTATGCTCTCCCCATGATCTATGCTTTTGGGTCCATGGAACTCGACCTGGCCAAAGTCGAGCTTCGCGACAACGGCGAACCCCGGGCAATCGAGCCCCAGGTGTTCGCGCTGATTGCATACCTCGTCGAACACCGCGATCGCATGGTTTCGAGGGACGAACTGTTCGAGAAGCTGTGGGAAGGCCGGGTGGTGAGCGACTCGGCGCTGGCCAGCCGGATCAAGTCCGCGCGGCAAGCACTGGGCGACGATGGTCGAACGCAAGCGATCATCAAGACGGTGCACGGCCAGGGCCTTCGCTTCATGGCCGACGTCCGGGTGCGGCATGACTCGGCCATCGAGGCCCAACCGGCCGTCGTCGAAGAGCCGGAGAAGATGACTCCTGCACTCTCGCCAGAGGCTGCGACCCGGCCATCGATCGCGGTGCTCCCCTTCCGATCGATAGGCGCTAGCGAGGGCTGGTCCGCCATTGCCGACGGGTTGCCGCACGAACTGATCACGGAGCTGGCCCGGCTTCGCTGGCTGTTTGTCGTGGCGCGGGGCTCTTCCTTCCGGCTCCGCGCCGACGATCCGGACCCGCGCGAAATCGGGCGATTGCTGGGTGTGCGGTACTGCCTGTCGGGCACGGTCGAACTCTCCGGCCATCAACTCGCGGTTACAACCGAACTCGTCGATACCTGGGGCGGCGACGTCGTATGGGGAGAGCGATACACGGGCAACGTAGACGACGTCCACGCGATGCGCGAAGAGATTCGCATGAGTATCCTGGCGTCGCTCGAAATCCAGATTCCGCTGCACGAGGCCAGCAGAGCGCGGCTGACGGTGACGGACGACCTCGATGCATGGTCGGCGTACCATCTCGGGCTGCAGCACATCTATCGCTTCAACCGACGGGACAATGCGCTCGCCGCGGAGCTATTCAGCCGGGCCGTCGACCAAGACGCCACATTCGCCCGAGCGCATGCGGGCCTGTCCTTCGTGCATTTCCAGACGGCGTTCCTCCGCCAGGCCAACGATATCGCCGAGGCCATCCGGTGCGCACGCGACTGCGCGCAGCGCGGCGTGGACCTGGACCCGCTGGACCCGTTCGTCAATTTCACCATGGGCCGCACCTACTGGCTCGAGGGTGACCTCGACCGGTCGCTTTCCTGGCTCGAGCGTGCGACCTCGCTCAGCCCGAATTACGCGCAGGGAATTTATGCACGCGCGTGGACCGAGATCATGGCAGGTAACTCGGACAGCGGCCGGCAACACGTGGACCTCGCGATGCAATTGAGTCCGCTCGATCCTCTGTACTACGCGATGCTCGCGTCGCGAGGTCTCACGCATATCGCCGCCGAGGACGACCAGACCGGAGCAGAATGGGCCGAGCGCGGCGCGCGCGCACCCGGCGCGCATGTCCTGATCGCGATGATCGCGGCTGCCGCACAAGCCCTCGCGGGCAATGACGAGCGTGCACGGTATTGGGCGACTGACGTGCGCAGCAGGAACCCGACGCTGACTCGCGACGA
>JAHEGH010000066.1 GCA_024639825.1 Gammaproteobacteria bacterium | reverse complement strand
GGACGGATGATCGTCGGAAAACCGATGGCCTTTTGTTTTTCGAGCGCTTCCTCAAGCGAATGCGCGATGTCAGCACGCGGGCTCTCAAGACCGATCTCGCTCATGGCCTTCCGGAACAAGTCACGATCTTCTGCCATGTCGATCGCTTCGCGGGACGCGGCGATCATTTCGACATCGTATTTTTTGAGAACGCCGTGCCGCACCAGGTCAAGAGCACAGTTGAGGCCCGTTTGGCCGCCCATCGTCGGCAGCAACGCGTCCGGACGCTCCTTTTCGATAATCCGTTCGATGGCTTTCCAGTGGATGGGCTCGATATAGACGGCGTCTGCGGTCTCCGGATCCGTCATGATCGTCGCGGGATTCGAGTTCACCAGGACAACCCGGAACCCTTCTTCGCGGAGCGCCTTGCAGGCTTGTGCGCCCGAGTAATCGAACTCGCAGGCCTGGCCGATAATGATTGGGCCGGCGCCGATGATCAGGATGCTGTCTATGTCTGTGCGTTTTGGCATGTTCTGTCTGTTTGTCTCAGTCGCCGGTTGAAAGCATGGCTTTCAAACCGATCTTCTTCTGTGCATCCATGTACTGGATGAAGCGATCGAACAACGGCAACAAATCGTGAGGCCCCGGACTGGCTTCCGGGTGCCCCTGGAAGCTGAATGCCGGCCGGTCGGTAAACGCGATGCCTTGCAGGGTTCCGTCGAATAAGGAGCGGTGCGTGGTCTCGACATTATCGGGCAGCGTCGACTCATCCACGGCAAAACCGTGATTCTGGCTCGTGATCATGACCTGGCCCGTCGCGAGATCCTGAACCGGGTGATTTGCCCCGTGATGGCCAAATTTCATTTTCTCGGTCTTCGCGCCGGCGGCGAGGGCAAGCAGCTGGTGGCCGAGGCAAATGCCAAACACCGGAATACCCTTGTCAAGGAATTCCCGGATAGCCGTGATTGCATAAACGCAAGGCTCCGGATCTCCCGGGCCGTTCGAGAGAAACACACCGTCCGGAGACAGGGCCAACACGTCCGCGGCGCTGGTTTTTGCGGGTACGACCGTCAGCCGGCAATCAAGATCGGAGAGCAGCCTCAAAATGTTGCGCTTCACGCCGAAATCGTAGGCCACAACATGGTAAGGCGCGATGCGGCGACTCATGATGCGCATTGGCTTACCAAACGTGGAGCCGTGGCACCACTGATACGACACATCGGTGGTCACGAACTTGGCCAGATCCATACCGGCAATGCCCGGGAACTTGCGGGCATGGCTGATGGCGGTTTCGATCGCCTGGTCACCGGTCATGATGCAACCGGACTGTGCTCCCTTTTCACGGATGATTCGTGTCAGCTTGCGAGTATCGATGTCCGCAATTGCGACGGTATTACCTTGCCGTAGAAATTCGCTGAGAGAACGCTCCGAGCGCCAGCTGCTGGTCAACATCGTAGCATCGCGGATCACCAGGCCCGACGCGTGAATCTTCGAAGATTCCATGTCGTCACTATTGGTGCCCGTGTTGCCGATGTGAGGATAGGTCAGGGTGACAATCTGACGACAGTAGGAAGGATCCGTCAGGATCTCCTGATAACCCGTCATGGCTGTATTGAAAACGACCTCGCCGATCGTCTGTCCATCGGCTCCGATCGAGGTACCGTGAAAAACGGTGCCGTCCTGTAGTGCAAGTATCGCTGGAGTGCTCAAGCGCGACCCTCATAGTCAATCTGATGGCGACCACTTGCGGGCCAGCGCCGTTGCGTCTGTTTTAGATGCAACAAAGCGGAAGGACATGGCCTCCCGCTCCTGATTTCGCTCACCGCCCCAGCGATCCGGCGTAGTTTACTGAAGGTCCGTTGCGTGCGCCAGACTTCGAGAGGCGTTTTTTGTCCCTGAAGTGGAATTAAATTCAGATATCAAACAAGACATCGCGCATCGAGAAGCGTCCGGCGGGCTTGCCGACGACCCAACGGGCCGCACGAATAGCTCCGTCAGCGAAGACCTGTCGCGTCGTGACGCTATGGGCAAAGGTCAGGCTCTCGGTCGGCGACCGCATCACGACATCGTGATCACCCGGCACCTCGCCGCGACGTTCGCTCTGGAACTCGACTGTCCCTGTACCCTGCTCGCCCCGCGCTTCGGCCACTGCCTCGCCCAACTTGAGCGCCGTCCCGGAGGGTGCGTCCTTCTTGTGGACGTGGTGGACCTCGGCAATTTCGACCGCGAAGTCCGGTCCCAGCGACCTGGCGGCCTCGCGAACTGAATGCTCGAGCACCGCAATCCCAAGGCTCATATTACGGTCATAAACGACGGGGACAGAAACGGCCGCGTGATCGAGTGCGGTCATTTGGTCGTCACTGAGCCCACTCACGCCGCACACCAGCGGCTTGCCGAGGCGCTCGACCGCAGCCAGCACCCGCTCGGTGCCCTCGGGAAGGCTGAAATCAATGACCACATCGGCAGTCTCTACCAGCGATGAGAGATCGTCCCCGCGGCCCCAGACGCCAACCAGTTCCATATCATCCTGTTTCTCGAGGCCGGCCGCGATGGCCTGCCCCATACGTCCCGCGCCGGCAATGGCGACGCGAATCACTGGCTGATGCGCTCGAAAAAGCGTTTCACGGTGTCGAGCCAGCCACCGGCCCGCGGGCTATGCTGCTCCCCGCCCTCGCGAACCGACCGGTCGAATTTCTCAAGCAGCTCTTTTTGCTCACTGGTCAGGTTAACCGGTGTCTCGACCGCCACCGTGGCGAACAAATCGCCCTGTCGCGCATCGCGAACCGTCGTGACACCCTTGCCGCGCAGCCGGAATACTTTTCCAGACTGCGTACCGGGCGGCACTTTCAACGACACATTGCCGTCCAGCGTGGGCAACTCCACTTCGCCACCCAGTGTCGCGGTGGCAATACTGACCGGGACTTCGCAGGCGAGATTCGCACCCTCCCGCTCAAAAATCTTGTGTGGATTGACACGAATTTCGACGTAAAGATCACCGGACGGCCCGCCGTTGCGGCCTGCCTCACCCTCGCCGGACAGGCGAATCCTGTCGCCGTCATCCACACCCGCCGGGACCTTCACAGACAGCGTCCGCGTCTTACGCACACGACCTCGCCCATGGCAGTCCTCACACGGATCGGAAATCATCGTGCCGGCACCTTTGCAGGCCGGACAGGTTTGTTGAATCGAAAAGAAGCCCTGCTGCATTCGAACCTGGCCGACGCCGCCGCAGGTCGTACATTTGACCGGCTCGCTGCCCTTGCGGGCCCCGCTGCCACTGCAGGTGTCGCACGACACCTGGGTGGGCACGTCGATGGTTACGCTGTCACCGGAAACGGCAGTTTCGAGGTCGAGCCGCAGCTCATACCCGAGGTCCGCACCGCGAAATACCTGCGGACCGCCGCCGCCGCGACGGCCACCACCAAAGATGTCACCGAAGACATCGCCAAAGATGTCGCCAAAGCCTTCAGCTCCGAAACCGCCGGCACCGCCGGGGCCACCACGCACCCCGTCGTGACCAAACTGGTCATAGGCCGCGCGCTTATCCGAATCCTTCAGGACCTCGTAGGCTTCCTTCGCTTCCTTGAACCTCTCCTCAGAGCCCGTCGAATCATCCTTGTTCCGGTCCGGATGGTGCTTCATGGCAAGACGACGATACGCCTTTTTTATCTCCTCAGCCGAAGCTGATTTCGAGACGCCCAGGATTTCGTAGTAATCGCGTTTTGCCATGTTTTCCTGTACGTCGGGCGCCCCGAAGAGCGCCCGCGCATTACCTTTAAATTAATCCCAGCTTACTAAGACTTGGACTTGTCGTCTTTGTCGACCTCTTCGAACTCGGCATCGACAACATCGTCGTCCGCTGCGGCACTAGCGGCTTCGCCCTCGGCGCCCTGCGCCGCCTGCTCTGCATACAGCTTCTGCGCCAGGCTGCCGGACGCTTCGCCCAATGCCGCCGCCTTCGTCTCGATGTGCTCCTTATCGTCGCCGTCGAGCGCAGTCTTGAGGTCCGCGATCGCATTCTCAATTGCGAGGCGCTCCTCGGACGTTGCCTTCTCGCCCATCTCCTTAAGCGTCTTTTCAGCCGCGTGAACCAAGCTGTCTGCCTGGTTACGTACATCAACGAGCTCTCGGAACTTGCGATCTTCCTCAGCATGACTCTCCGCATCAGAGACCATCTTGTCGATTTCATCGTCAGACAGACCGCTCGAGGCCTTGATCACAATATTCTGGCTCTTACCGGTCGCCTTGTCTTTCGCCGACACGTTCAGGATACCGTTCGCATCGATGTCAAACGTGACCTCGATTTGCGGCAGGCCACGCGGCGACGGTGGAATATCGGTCAGGTCGAAGCGACCCAGCGACTTGTTATCCAAAGAGCGCTCGCGCTCACCCTGCAGCACGTGAATTGTCACAGCCGTCTGGTTGTCGTCAGCCGTTGAGAACACCTGTTCAGCATTCGCCGGAATTGTCGTGTTCTTTTCGATCAACTTGGTCATGACACCGCCGAGCGTCTCGATGCCGAGCGACAGCGGCGTAACGTCGAGCAAGAGTACGTCCTTGACGTCACCGGCGAGTACACCACCCTGGATGGCAGCACCCAATGCGACGGCCTCATCAGGATTCACGTCGCGGCGCGGCTCCTTGCCGAAGAAGTTCTGCACTTCTTCGAAGACTTTCGGCATACGTGTCTGACCACCCACGAGGATGACATCGTCAATCTCATTGACCTTGAGACCGGCATCTTTAAGCGCTACCTGGCACGGCCCGATCGTACGCGTGATCAGCTCCTCAACCAGCGACTCGAGTTTGGCTCGTGTCAGTTTGATATTGAGATGCTTGGGACCTGAGGCATCTGCCGTAATGTACGGCAGGTTGACTTCGGTCTGCTGCTGCGAGCTCAGCTCGATCTTCGCTTTCTCAGCCGCCTCTTTAAGACGCTGCATGGCCAGTGGATCCGACGTGATGTCCACACCGCTCTCGCGCTTGAACTCAGACGTCAGGTATTCGATAACGCGCATGTCGAAGTCTTCACCGCCCAGGAACGTATCGCCGTTCGTGGCCAGCACTTCGAACTGGTGCTCACCATCGACTTCAGCGATCTCGATGATCGAGACGTCGAAGGTACCGCCGCCGAGGTCGAAGACCGCGATTTTGGCATCGCCGCGCTTTTTGTCCATGCCGTAAGCGAGGGCTGCTGCGGTCGGCTCGTTAATGATGCGCTTGACATCGAGTCCCGCAATCTTGCCAGCATCCTTGGTGGCCTGACGCTGCGAATCATTGAAGTAGGCAGGCACCGTGACCACGGCCTCCTTGACCTCTTCACCAAGGTAATCCTCGGCCGTCTTCTTCATTTTCATGAGGACGCGCGCGGATATCTCGGGCGGCGCCATCTTCTTGCCCTGGGCCTCTACCCAGGCATCACCGTTATCCGCCTTGGTAATCGTGTAAGGAACCATCTTGATATCGCGCTGCACCACGTCGTCTTCGAAACGACGACCGATCAGGCGTTTGATCGCATACAAGGTATTGGACGGATTCGTAACGGCCTGGCGCTTGGCAGACTGGCCAACGAGCACCTGGTCGTCTTTCGTGAACGCAACGATCGACGGCGTCGTGCGATCGCCTTCACTGTTCTCAATGACCTTGGGCTTATCGCCTTCCATCACTGCTACGCAGGAGTTGGTGGTACCAAGGTCGATACCGATAACTTTACCCATGATTCTCTGCTCCAAAATCTGTTGGAATTTCGTAAAACTGGCTGTTTAGGTGGGGCCGTGTTCGGGCCTTTCAAGCGTTTTGGCCTTTGTTTTTGCTGAATGAAATCATTCCGCTGCCTATTCGGCGGCCACGATCACCATCGCCGGCCTCAGCAGGCGCCCGTTAAGCGTATATCCCTTCTGCACCACCGCGACGACCGAGCCAGGCTCGACATCGTCCGAAGGCTGCATGCTAATCGCCTCATGGAACTCCGGGTCAAAAGGCTCGCCTGCCGGGTCGACCTCAACGATGCCGAAACGCTCCAGCGTGCTGGCCAGCATCTTCAGCGTTGCGTTGCTGCCCTCAAGCAGGCTTTCCACACTGGCGCCTTCAACCGCCAGGCCCATCTCAAGTGTGTCCTTGACGCCTAGCAGTTCCTTGCCAAAGCGCTCCAGCGCAAACTTGTGGGCGTTCTCGACATCCCTGCCGGCACGCTTGCGAACATTTTCCACCTCGGCCAACGCGCGAAGGTATCGTTCCCAGTTCTCGTCAGCCTTGGCCTGTGCCTCAGCGAGCGCAGCTTCGGGATCAACGCCCGCGTCAACGCCCTCCGGCTCTGAGACTTCGGTCTGCGCGTCCTCGGGCGTCTCTTCAACGACCTCTTCCGGGCGTTCCGTGTTCATTTAGTACTCCAAATCAATGAGTTAACCGCAAACGGGGCGGCTTTCGTCTGTACACGTGGAAATCAGATGTGCGGAGTTTGGGGACCAGCGCGGAAATATCAAGCCATGGGCGGGATTTTTTTGGCTACCTTTGCTGCCCGTGGCTGAGCGCTGTCTCGAGTAGTCGCGCCGTTATATCCACGATCGGGACAACCCGGTCGTAAGCCATGCGTGTCGGCCCGATGACGCCCAGGACGCCGATCGTATCGTCGTCTACCCGGTACGGCGCGGTGACAACACTGCAGTCGTCAAAGATGCCGTACCCTGATTCTTCACCAATAAAGATACGCACACCGTCCGCGCTAATACTGCGATCCAGGAGATCAAGTATCAGGCGCTTGCGCGAAAACGCATCGAACAGGCGTCGCAGCGTATCCACATCGGACAGCTCTGCGAAGCTCATGAGGTTGGTCTCACCCGCCAGCACATACTCGTCGTCGGGGTGTTCTGCTTTGTCCATCGCCGCATGCGCGACAGAGATGATGTCGTGCATTGCCTGGTTCATCGAATCGCGGGTCTTGTCCAGATCTTCCAGCAGCTTCTCGCGCACCGTGTGCAGATCCGTGCCCGCATAATGCTCATTAATGAAATTCTGCGCCTGCTGCAGCTCGCTCGCTGTGTAGTTGCGATCGGTGTGCAGGATTCGGTTTTGCACCTCGGTGTCGTTGATAACCAGGATCACCAGGATGCGCTTTTCTGACAACGGCAGGAACTCGATCTGGCGCAACGCGATCTTGGGTGCGCGCGGCACCGTCACGATACCCGCCATGCTGGTGAACTCGGACAGCATGCTGGACACCGTGCTGACGAGAGCCCCCTGTGTTTCGTACGCGCCTCCCAACTGCTTGCGAATGCGTTGGATATCGCTGTCGACGGGCTGCCTGTAACGAACCAGTGTGTCGACAAACATCCGGTAGCCCCGCGGTGTTGGTACTCGGCCCGCCGAGGTATGTGGCGCGGACACAAGGCCCATGTCCTCGAGATCAGACATCACGTTGCGGATTGTCGCCGGGCTGAGATCCAGCCCCGAGTCCTTGGACAGGGTTCGCGAGCCGACCGGTTGCCCGTCGCGGATATACCGCTGGATCAGCACGCGCAACAGGTGTTGGCCGCGATCGCTAGGTAAGGTTTTGGACGCATCTGCTGTCATTCGCAAGAAACGCTAGCAACGGGTTGGCGGTCGGTCAAGGGTCTGCAACAATCAAGGTATGGACACCGAATTCCGGAACATCGCCCTGGTGGGCAGACAGACTGATGCGCGCGTTGCCGAACCAATGCGGGTACTGGCCGATTATTTGACTAAAGCCGGGATTAATGTGGCGGCCGCTGAGGCGCTGGCACTCGATCTTCACGTTACGCGTTTACCCGAGGAGCAGCTCTGCGACGACGCCGACCTCGTCATCGCGATCGGGGGCGACGGCACTATGCTTTACGCGGGTCGCCTTGCGAGGGTAAGAGGGACGCCGATCCTCGGCGTTAACCGCGGCCGGCTCGGCTTCCTCGCCGACATTACACCGGACGAAATGATTGCCAGCGTGAACGAGGTCCTGGCCGGCAATTACCACAAGGATTCGCGTCTGTTACTGAAGGCTCGCCTGAACACCGCGGCGGGTGATGAAGTCGTGGAGTATGGGCTCAACGATGTGGTCGTGCAGCGCCGCGGCAGTGGCGGCATGGTCGATTTTGCGACCAGCGTGGCGGGCCAATACGTCAATACTCACTCCGGCGATGGGCTGATTTGCGCAACACCGACCGGCTCGACGGCCTATGCGCTCAGTTGCGGGGGGCCAATTATCGAGCCCCAGCTCGATGCCGTTGCACTTGTTCCGATCTGTCCACATACGCTAACGGACCGCCCTATTGTTATCCCGGCAAGCCAGGAGATCGAAATTGTGCTGCTGGAGCGCGACGATTCACAAGCCGAGATTACCGTCGATGGCGGACATATCGGGACGCTGGGGCCAGGCGACACGCTAAAGGTCGCGGCCGCCAGCCAGCGGGTCACGTTGCTGCACCCACCCGGCCATGATTTCTACGGCATACTGCGGTCGAAACTTTTCTGGGGACGCGACAGCCGCAAGCGCGGCATAGAAACGCCATAGTATGAACAGGCCCCTGACATGATTATGAACCTGCAAGTACGCGATTTCGCCATCGTTGACCGGATCGATATCGAATTCGAGCCTGGCATGACGGTGCTGACTGGCGAAACCGGTGCGGGTAAGTCCATTCTTGTCGATGCACTCGGACTGGTCCTCGGCGAGCGCGGTAATGCACAGCTGGTCCGTGATGGCGCCAAACGAGCCGAGTTTGCCGCTGAGTTCGACGTGTCCTCATTGCCCGCGGTGGTGGCATGGCTGGAAGAGCAGGCGCTCGATCTTGACGGCGAATGCCTGCTGCGGCGCGTGATCAACGCAGACGGCCGTTCGCGAGCGTTCATTAACGGCAATTCCGTACCCCTTTCGCAACTCAAGGCAATCGGCGAGCTTCTGCTCGATATTCACGGTCAGCACTTTCATCAATCGCTGGGGCGGCGCGACATCCAGCGCGACCTGCTCGATCATTTCGGCGGGCTGCTCGAGCAGCGCGCGGAGGCCGCAACGCATTTCATCGAATGGAAATCGCTCGCAGAGCGGTTTGAAGAACTGGCCAACGCGGAGGCTGATCGTGCCTCACGTCTCGACCTGCTCACGTTTCAACTGCAGGAGCTCGACTCGCTGGCTCTCGCAGCCGATGAAATCGCTGAACTCAACAGCGAACGGCAGAAGCTGCAAAATAGTGGCCGCCTGGCTGAAGGTGCCAACTCCGCGTTGGAAGGCCTCTATGACAATGACGCAGGCAATGCAAATAGCCTTGTTGCTGACGCGCTGCGCACCATCGAACCACTGGCGGAGATCGACGCGGCGCTGGAGCCTGTAGTCGAAATGCTCAACAGCGCCAGCATCCAGGTGGCCGAGGCCGCAGACACCCTGCGCCGCTACGGCGAAGCGCTCGATATGGACCCGGCACGCCGTGACTGGGTCGAGGAACGTCTCGACGCCATCCAGACGATTTCCCGGAAACACCGGGTAACAGCGGATGAGCTACCGGATTTGTCAGAGAGGCTGCGAGCGGAGCATGACGAGCTCAGTCATGCGGAGGAGCGCGGTCGGGAGCTGGAAGAGCAAGCGGTTATTGCCAGAACCGAGTTCCTGAAACGCGCCAGGGCCTTGTCTAAAGGCCGACACAAAGCGGCTGCAGGTTTTGAGGCGGCTGTCACCGAAGCGATGCGCGGTCTCGGCATGCCCGGTGGCGTTTTCAAGGTTGCGGTGACAACGCTGGACGACGCCACCGCGAAACCCTGGGGTATCGACAGCATCGAATTTCTGATCAGCGCCAACCCCGGCCAGGCGCCTCAGTCACTGGCAAAGATCGCATCGGGCGGCGAATTGTCACGAATGAGTCTCTCGATCCAGGTCATCGCGAGCGACGGGAGTGCCATTCCGACCATGGTGTTCGACGAGGTCGACAGTGGCGTCGGCGGCGGCGTGGCCGAGATGGTCGGCCGCAGACTGCAGGAACTTGGCGCCAACCGGCAGGTTCTGTGCGTAACTCACCTTCCGCAGGTCGCGAGCCTTGCGGACCAGCACTTTCGTATTAGCAAGGTCACGGATGGCAAGTCGACCCGAACGCGGGTGCAAGGGCTCGGCAAGGACGAACGAATTGAGGAACTCGCCCGAATGCTGGGCGGCGTGGAAATCACGCGTAAGACACTGGATCACGCTGCCGAAATGCTGGCCGGGGCTCGCAGGAAACGCGCCTAGAGCTTAACTGTCGCTCTCGCTGTCCTTGTTTTTCACGTACAGCACGAGGCTGTGATCGATCAGTTCGTAGCCGTATTTTTCGGCTATCTCGTATTGCAGCCGCTCGATTTCTTCGCTGACAAATTCAACCACGTCTCCGGTTTCGACACAGACCATATGGTCGTGGTGATCGCCATCGTCGAGCTCAAAGACCGAATGACCACCCTCGAAATTGTGGCGTGTCACAAGGCCGGCGGCCTCGAACTGGGTCAAAACGCGATAGACAGTAGCAAGGCCAATATCCTCACCGGCCTTCAGCAGCTGCTTGTAGATATCCTCAGCGCTCATGTGGCGAGACCGCGTCCCCTCGAGGATTTCGAGAATTTTCAGTCGCGGGAGCGTGATCTTCAGCCCGGCTTTGCGAAGTTCTTTTCGTTGCTGCATGAACAAACTCTTTCAAGGTATGATGCGCGCCTATTATGACGCAGGTGGCAGCCGGACTCTATGACTAACCGCAACTGGATCATTTTTCTTTTCATGACCTTCGCGCTGACGATCAGCAGCGGCTGTGTCTACCGTGCGTCGATTTCGCAGGGAAATCTCATAAAAGAAGAGGACTTGGTACAACTCGAAGTGGGCATGACCAAGAACCAGGTCCGCTTCCTGCTCGGCACCCCGATGATAGACGATCCGTTCAGCAAGCAGCGGTGGGACTATATCTACTACCTGAAACTTCGCCGGGACGACGCCTCGTTCAAGCGCTGGGTATCAGTGTTTTTTGAGGACGATATCGTCAGCGAAATTCGCAGGGACCAGGAACTAAACCCCGGCCTTTAGACGTCGCGCCTCTCGCGGGTCCATTGCCAGCGGGCGGAATAGCTCAACTCGATCACCGTCCTTTACCTGCCGATCTCTCTCGATCGGCTGACCCCACAGACCCGCCTGCAGCGCATCCAGATTTTCGTCAGGGAATTGCCGCGCGATACGGCTAACCTCAAGCGCGTCAGCGACTGTCGCGCCAGCGCTCAGGTTGACCGTCAGGAGCACCTGCCGCTCCGGCAGCGCGAAGACGACCTCAACTTGCATAGATCTTTGCCGCCTGCTGGGTAAACGAGTCAACCAGCGCATTGCAGGTGTTCTCGAAAAAACGCCCAAATATTACGTCGGTAGCCCTGTTTTCAAACTCAAATTCCAGATTCAGCGCCACTTTGCTGCCGGAGTCTCCGAGCTGATCGAACGTCCACCCGCCCGCCATATGCCGAAATGGGCCACCAACCAGCGCAATGCCGAGTGATTCTCCTTCGCGGAACACGTTCCGTGTCCGGAACTTCTTGCTGATGCGGCCCCGATGCAGTCCCAGCGAGGCTTCTATGAAATCCTCGCCTCGAATATGTACCTCGGCCTCATTACACCAGGGCAAGAAGGAAGGATACGACTCAACGTCCTTGACGAGCTCGTACATCTGCATCGCGGAGTACGGTACCAGTGCGCTGCGGCTGACTCTGCGCATTGCGAATTGACTACCCCTCAGGCCAGTCGGTCGCGAATCAAGTCGATCAGGCCAACCGCATTAAGCAGTACGAACAGAATGCCGACCGGCGCGAGGAAGCGTGCCGCAAAATGCCACACCTTGAACGTTGTGCTCGTGTTCCCAAGCTCATCAGATGTGGAATTACGGCACATGACCCAGCCGGCGAACCAGACGATCAGCAGGCCACCGAGCGGCAGCATGATATTGCTGGTGAGGTAATCGACATTATTGAAGATCGTACCGGCAAGGAATTTCGTTTCCGACAGTACGTTGAACGACAGTACGGTACCGAAACCGAGCAGCCAGATCAGCAGGCCGATCATGATCGTAGCTTGCGCCCGAGTCTTGTTGAAGCGCTCTACGATCCAGGCTACGGCGGGTTCCATAAGGCCGATGGCCGAGGTCCACGCCGCAAATGACAGAAGCACGAAGAAGATTGTTGAGAGGAATACGCCGCCCTGCATCTGGCCGAACGCCAGGGGCAGTGTGTTGAATACCAGGCCTGGGCCATCAGCTGGAGTGAGCCCGTTTGCGAACACCAGCGGGAAGATCGCGAGGCCAGCGAGGATGGCGATCGCGGTGTCGGCGGCAACGACGGCGGCCGAAGCACCGGTTATCGAGGTTTCCTCGGGGAGGTAAGCACCGTAGGCCATAATGGCACCCATACCGATACTCAATGTAAAGAATGCCTGTCCGAGGGCTGCCAACACACTGTCCTGCGTCAGCTTTTCGAAGTCAGGCGTAAACATGAACGCCACGCCCTGACCGAAATAGCCAGAATTGATCGAGTAAACCAGCAAGACCAGCATCAGGATCAGGAGCGCCGGAACCATGAAACGAACGGCCTGCTCCAGGCCGCGCTCGACGCCGCGGGCAACGACAAAGACCGACAGGGCCATAAATATCGTGTGCGTCAGGCCCACTTGGCGCCAGTCGCCGACATAATTGTCGAATTCAGCACCAACCGCTTCCGCCGACGCGCTGACAAAGACGCCACTCACGCTCTTGACGACGTAGGCCAGGGTCCAACCAGCGATTACGCTGTAATAGGACAGAATAAAGACACCGGCAATGACGCCCATGCCACCAACCCACCCCCATTTGCGAGAGCCACCCTCTTCCTCACCGAGAATCTGCATGGTCCGCACCGGATTGCGTCGTCCGCGCCGACCGATGAGTATTTCCGACATCATCACGGGCATGCCGATCAGCACAACACAGGCGAGATAGACAAGGACAAATGCGCCACCGCCGTTCTGGCCGGCGATGTAGGGGAATTTCCAGATATTGCCAAGACCTACAGCGGAACCCGTGACGGCGAGAATAAACGCCATCCTGGACGACCAATTGCCGTGCAGTGAGCTTCGTTTGCCGTCGCCGGCCTGGTTGCTGAGCATACTGATTCTCTTTTCCCCGAATATTCGGGCGATTCTTATACAAATCCCCGTGCCATACAACGCTTTGCCCGTATAATCCGCTCGCAAACATGGGCTTCAGCCAGACAGGTATGGGCAAGAAGAAAACGAAAAAACCAGCGGGCGACGTCATTGCCGTCAATCGGCGTGCACGCCACGACTATTTCATCGAAGACCGTTTCGAGGCCGGCCTGGAACTCGAAGGTTGGGAAGTGAAGAGCCTGCGTGCGGGCAATGCCCAGCTGACTGAGGCCTATGTACACCTCAGGAACGGTGAGGCGTGGCTCGTTGGGGCCCATTTCTCACCGCTCACTACGACGTCCTCCCATATCAAGGCAGAACCGACCCGGGCCCGCAAGCTGCTTCTGCATCGTTATGAACTGGACCGGCTGACGGGCGCTGTGGAACGCAAGGGCTATGCCCTCGTTCCGTTGGACCTGCACTGGTTCAAAGGCCGCGCAAAACTGAATATCGGCCTGGCCAAGGGTAAGAAGCAACACGATAAACGCGCCGACAAGAAAGACCACGACTGGCAACGACAGAAAGAACGAATCCTCAAACATTAGTTTATAATCATTTAGTTATAAACGATACTTAAAGTGATTTATTCTTATAGTTTCTGAGAAATATGGCCGAATCGCATTGTTTTTGTGTGAACAGCCCCTACACTACACGGCACACGGGGGTGACATGGCTTCGACGTGGGTCGCGAAACTCCGGGTGCATGCCGAGGGACAGAGTACCTCGTAAATCCAACTGTAAAACTTATAGTTGCCAACGACGACAACTACGCTTTAGCTGCTTAAAAACCAGTTTGAAGCCTTCTGCCCGGTACGTGCCTGTGCGTCCGGATCACAGGAGTCACCGACACAGGACCGCGGCAAGAGCATGTTCTGGGCTCGAACCGTTAAATCCTTACAGAACTGGCTGTGAGTTTTCCCTGCCCGTCGGGTAGCCTGCAGTGAGATTAATGACGGAATAAGCATGTAGACCTCGTAGCGGAGGACTTGCGGACGCGAGTTCGATTCTCGCCACCTCCACCAAATGAAAAATGGCTCGCCCTTTTGGGCGGGCCTTTTTCTTTTGTGCAGACGGTGCGAGTCGAAGTCGCGTAGCG
>JAHEGH010000138.1 GCA_024639825.1 Gammaproteobacteria bacterium | reverse complement strand
CCCAGTGACAGTGAAGACGATCATCGTCGACGACCACCCGGTGGTCCGCCTCGGCGTTAGGCATATGCTGAGTTCGTCGGACAATATCGAAGTCGTCGCCGAGATGGACGATGTCGATAACCTTCTCCAGGTTTTGCAGGACACCGGTGCCGATATCGTCTTGCTGGACCTCGAGCTGGAGCACACGCACGGTGTCGATGCGCTGCGACTGCTGCGCGAGAAGGCGCCTGGCACCAAGGTCATCATCTACACGTCGCACGATGAGGAAGATCGCATCGTGCAGGCCGCGGAGCTGGGCGTGGACGGCTACCTGCTAAAAGGCTGCGGCCAAACCGAACTTGTGAATGCCATTCACAGCGTTAGCGCCGGTGGTATTGCCCTCGAATCCTCGGTTGCCGGCAAACTCATGAATCACATGAACCAGCGATCCTCGGCCGCAGCGATGCAGACCGTGCAATTCAGCAAGCGAGAAGCCCAGGTCCTCAAATTATTATCCAGCGGCAAGACCAACCGGGAGATCGGCGAAACGCTGTTTATTTCCGAATCGACCGTGAAATTTCACGTCCACGCGATCCTCAACAAGCTTGATGCGAGCAATCGCACCGAGGCCGTGTCAATTGCGGCTCAGTTGGGGCTTGTCGAGCTGGCCTGAACGGATTCGTAGGCGGGTCGCAGGCGGACTAACTCGCGGTTCAGCTGGTCGAGGACGACCCCGATTTCCTCGAGATTGTCATTTTTTGCGGCGGCCGACAGGTCATCGCAGAATCTCGCCATTCGGTTTGCCCCCAATTCCAGGCAAGCACCTTTCAATGCATGGCCTTCGCGACTGAGTATGGCCGACTCGCCGCTGGCGAACGCCCGGTTCATTTGATCGAGCCGCGCCTCCGTATCCTCGAGAAACAAGCCAATGTAGTTCTTGAGGAAGGACTCATCGTCATGTCCGGTGCGCTCGACCAGGTCCCGCCGCAAATGAGCCAGGTCATCCTGGCTCTCAGCATTGCCACGTGCGGCCGACATCGAGATCCAGCGTGCCAGGCCAGCACGAAGGGTCTCAAGACGAATCGGCTTCGGCATGAAGTCATCCATCCCCGCGGTGATACATTGTTCCCTGTGCTGCTCGGTTGTGTCGGCAGTCACCGCGACAATCACCGGATCGCCGCCGTAACGCTCAGGATCTTGCCGGACCCTTTCGGTTACCGCGTCGCCATCCATGCCCGGCATCTGGCAGTCAAGCAACAACAGGTCATAGGTCTGAACCTGCAGCGCTTCGAGTACTGCGGGTCCGTCTTCGACAATGTCAGGCCTGAAGCCCTCCGACTGCAACATATTCTGCAAGACGCCCCGGCTGACGGGATTATCCTCCGCGATCAGGATTCTCAGGTCATCGGTAACTGCATGCTCACCGTCAGCAGCCTCGCCCAAAGACCCTGAGTGGTAGTCGAGTTTATCCCGTACGGATTGCAGCAGGCTGAAGCGTAGTTCCAGGGGCATCACGGGCTTGTTGACGCAGCTCAGGTGCCCGAGGGCAGACACCTCGCCCACAGCCAGGGGCTTGCTGATCGACGTCAGCAGGACGATGGGCAGGCGCGCTGTTTCGGGGCTCTTGCGAATTCGTCGTACGACCTGCAGGTGATCGTCCGGCGTCAGGGCCGAGTCAATGATCGCGCAGTCAAACGGCTTGCTGCTTGATGCCGCTACCCTCAGTCGATGCAGACCCTCGTCGACATTCGATGTTTTCTCGCACTGTACATGCCAGTGGTCCAGCAATCGGCATATGCTCTTCTGCTGTGAGTTATTGCTGAATATGCTGAATACGCGCTGCAGGCGATCATCCGGCTGGGTCGCCAGGTCACCCGACGCCGGCGCACTGACCCGGGTGACAGGCACTTCGAACGCGACCACGGTACCACCCTGCTCTCGTGTCCCGATTTCAATACTGCCGCCCATGCTGTCGAGTAGCCGCTTGCTGATGGTCAGGCCTAAACCGCTGCCGTACTTCTGGCTTGACGCAGGCCGTTTGCCGCTTGCGAACGCCGCAAACAATCCCTCGCGAGTCTTTTCATCGATGCCGGGCCCCGTGTCGCTGACCGTAAACCGCAGGCGCAAATCGTCATTCGGTCCGTGTGTCGCGCTGACCTCGACAACGACTTCGCCGGCCTCGGTAAACTTGACCGCGTTATTGACGAGATTGATCAGGATTTGCTGCAGGCGCCGCTTGTCGGCCAGGATTCGCAATTCCAGGTCGTGTTGGATATCGCCCACCAATTCGAGGCTCTTGGCCGAAGCCGAGTGACCCATGATGTGCAACACGCGTTCCAGCAGGTCCGTGACATCGAACTCGCTGTTTTGCAAATTCAGGTCGCCGGATTCGAGGTGCGAAAAATCCAGGAGGTTGTCGACCAGGCTGATCAACATGTCGCCGCTACTCTGGATCGTCTGTATGTATTCGCGCTGCTTCGTCGTCAGGTTTGTCAGGTTCAGGAGATCCGTCATGCCCAGCACAGCATTCAGGGGCGTGCGGATTTCGTGACTGATCGTCGCCACGAACTCGGATTTGGCACGACTAATGGTCTCCGACTCGGTATCACGATGCCGGGAAGAACGTACCGGGGCCTGGCCCGAAAACAGCAGGTAGTCGGAACGCCAGAACCAGGCCAGCAGCAGCGAATACAGAAACAGCAACGCTACACCGACGCCAATCACCACGGTCCGTTGGGTGTCCAGGAGCCGTTCATAAAAGCCGGTGACATCCGAATGAATTTCGAACACGCCGATCACGGTGCCAGCACCATCTATCAACGGGAGATAGGATTCGATCATATCCTGGTCTTCAACCACGCGATCGAAACGATTAAACGCACCTTCCCGAACGATCGCGCCGACTTCCTCACCAGCCGCTGCTCGTTCGACACCCGCATTCATCAGCACCTTGGCACCTATGCGCTGTCTTTCCGTCGAATACAGCACCAGCCCGCTGGTGTCGAAAATATTAAGCTCCAGGATTGGCAGCTGATCGATTTCGCGCTCTATCGCCGCCGCGAAACGCGCAACTTCCGGGCTCGCCTGCAATTCCGTCCAGCTGCTGGTCGCAGCAAGCGCCTGCAATTCAGCAACATCATCGACGATGGTGTTGGACAGGGAGCGGGCCAGCTCCATATTTTGTTCCGCACGAATCGCCTCAAAATTTTGCAGCGCAACGTAATGGTAAAGCGCCACCATTGCGACCGCCGCAATAACATTGCCAGCCAGCGCCACAATGGCAAAACGACGAAACCTGCTGCTTATCAAAGCATTCTCCCTGCATCGCGCGTACCTACTCGGCGGCGCGCGATTTCTTCACCAGTTGCTCGTACTCGCTTGCGCGACGCATCTGGTAGCGTAAATCTTCTGTAGCCCTGCGCATTTCACTGCTGTTCGTTATGACCTGGGGCTTCACCGTGATCAACAGCTCGGTACGAAACACATCCTGAGTCGTCGAGCTGAACACGTTACCCAGGAACGGAATGTCCTTCAGGATCGGCACGCCCGTCTTGCCCTCGGTCGTATTCTCCAGAATTAAGCCCCCAAGCACCACCGTCTGGCCGCTTTGAACCGTGACGCTGCTGTTGATTGTCCGCTGGGCAATGGCCACATTGCCCCCGCCCCCCACGGCCGGGGACGAACCCGGCAGGCTGACTTCCTGGCTGATCTCGAGCGTTACCTGCCCCCCGGCATTGATTCGCGGCGTTACCGTCAGCAACGTGCCGGTATCGCGAAACTGCACTTCGGTAACGATGGGTGCGTCCGGGTTCGTCGTGCTCTGCGAACTCCTGGTCGTGACGGGGATCTGGTCACCGACACGAATATTGGCCGTCTGGTTATCGAGCACCATCACCTGTGGCGTCGAGAGAAACTTCACATTCGAATTGGCCGAGAGCAGGTCGAAGAACGCGCGCACGCTGCTGTCCTGGTCGAAAAATGCAAACGTCAGGCCTTCACCGCCGGCGCCTGTTGGCACTGGCGCATTGAAACCCAGCTCCCAATCCGATTTTTCAAGGAACCAGCGTACTCCGTAGTTGAGATTGTCCGACAACGACACTTCCGCAATCGTGGCCTCGATAAGCACCTGCCTCGGTGGCACGTCGAGTCGGCGAATCGCCGCTTCGATAGACCGGTAGTCCTCCTGGCTCGCGAGCACGAGAAT
>JAHEGH010000065.1 GCA_024639825.1 Gammaproteobacteria bacterium | reverse complement strand
ATCCGGCCGCTGACGACTTGTCGTGGGCGTCGTAGCTATAGGCCGTGCGTTCGTACTCGTGCGCGGCGTCGATAAAGTCCTCGTTCTCTAGCAGCAGGTCGGCCAGCCGGTAGTTGATGCCCGGCGTATCCGCATCGCCAGGGAACGAGCCCAGCAGTTGGCGATACCAGCGATTTGCCTCGACGAAATTGGCGGGCTTTTTATCAACGAACACGGCTTCCTGGTACAGCGCGTGATAGTGCCCAGCCAGGTCGGTCAGGTTGGTTTTCAGGAAACCGACGACTTCAGGTGAGTCGTCGACATTGACGCGATCCCAGTAGTCGGCGTCCAACGCATAACTTGTTGCGAATTCTTTCTTCGCTTCGACGACGAGCTGGGCGAAGCCGGCATCGCCGTATATCTCGACCACTCGCATGCCGAAGTGAGGCGAGACCTTGTGGTATGGATTGAGGCTAACGAACGACTTGTAGACGGAAGCGGCATCGTCATACCGCAGCTTGCTGAAGTAGAACTCAGCGAGGTTGCTGTAGATCTTGTCGGCGTAGCTGCGATGCCCGTTCTTCGAGAAGTAGTTGTCGACGACCTCGGGTCCGCCCATGTTCGAAAAGCTGAGGCTTACTACTCGGAACGTATCCGTGATTCGATGCTCGTCACTGTCATCATCAAGTTCGTCGAAATTAAACCCGATGTCCTTGCGGTGATCGAGCATGGCCATGAAGTTGTCCAGCGCCTCATCGTAGAAGTACTGTTTGTATAGCGTCCAGCCCTTCTTGTAGAGCGCGAGCTCGTAGTAGTCCGAATTGGAGCCGAGCGTAATAACCGCGCTGTAGGCGTCCTCGGCATTGATGAACTTCTTACGCACGAAGTAGTACTCGCCGCGCCGAAACTGCACTTCATCCAGGTGCCTGGAATGCGGGTACTCCATAACCAGGCGGTTCATGACGTCCATGGCTTCATCGGGCTGACCGATTTCGTCGTACGCGCGTGACATCTGGTACAGGACCCTGTCGTTGCGTTCGTAGTCTGGGTACTGCTCGAGAATCTGCCGGTAGGTCTTAATTGCCTCACGCGGACCCGCCGGTATGGCCGAACCGTCCGCGTTGACCAGTTCGTCGCTGTATTCTTCGGACTGCGCGAGGAATTCCTGGCGGTTCAATGCGCGCTCTTCGAACTCGATATCTGATTCGGAGGGCTGCGCCGGGGTCACGTTGCGACGTTCGGCAACAATAGCGGCCGACTCGACGGCGGCTTCGGGAGCCTTCATCTCGGCCAACTCGCCGCTACCGATAACTCCGTAAGCCTGTTCGATCTGAAGGTCGGCGAGGCGACGCATTGCCTCGGGTGTCCGCGAGTTTTCCGATGTTTCGGCAAGGTAGCGCCGGTAGCTTTGTGCAGCGCGTTCGAGGCTATCCTCGAGATGAACCTCGCTGAGGTCTGCCTGGACGCTTTCGAGTTCCGCCAACGTACCTTGCTGCTGCACGGTCGTCGAACACGCCGCGAGGCTCAGGCAGGCTATACCCGTTGTCAGTGCACGACGCTTCATTCTGCTTCTTCCAGGCGCGCCTGCGCTTGTGTGGCACGGTCATAGCTGTCCGCCAGCGCGAAGCGCGCTTTGTCACCGTAGTTTTCAAGATGCTCTCGGCGGGCGATCAACTCATCGATGGCGACGACTTCGAGCAGGTAGCCCTGCCGTGCCATCAGCCGATCGATGCGCTCGACGGACTGATGCACCTCGGCACGCAACCTCGTCATCGGCTTGTCGTAACCCTCGAAACTGTGGGTAGCGGCTTGCCGCGAACGAACATATTCGTCGTACTCGGTCTGCGCGACGGCCATGGCTTCGTCGAGGCTGCGCAGGTTCCTGTCGAATTCAGTAAAGCGTGCGTGATACTGGGTTTCGAGGTCCCAGATTACCAGGCCCTTGATTCTGTTCAGCCGCGCCGCCAGCTGTTCTCGTGTGCTACCAACGGCGACTCCCAGCGCGCTCTCGATTTGATCGATGCGAGCCAGGATTGCCTGTTCCTCCGGCGTGGCCAGAAACTCAGGCCTTGGTGTGGTCAGCAGGTCATTGCGGCGCTTGATGAGCATCTTGTGCTGTTCGTTGCGCAGACGCATCCGCGAGTCGAGCTTGCGGAAGGATTCATCGACGTCGGGTAGCAGCGGGCTGTAATGCTCGCTACGGATATCGACCATTTCCTCATAAGCGTCGAACCCACCCTCCCAGGTCAGGAGCTTGCGCTTCAGGTCGGCGAGGTCGAGATAGTTCTGCAGACCGGTCTGGAAATCATGCGATGCCATGAGTTCCATGAGGTAGTAGGTTTCCGGTGTCTCCGGCAGCGAGCGCAGGCGAATGACCCAGTCGCTGTCCTTGCGAATCTCTTCGCGTATGAGCGCCTCGAGGAATTTGCCGTCACGAATGCTGTCGATCGACGCGGTCAGCCTCTCGGTTTCGGCAATGAATGCGTCGAGGGCATTCCCGTAATGGATTGCCGCGCGACCGTGAACGTCGAGCTTGCCGTATGCGTAAGGCAGGGCCAGCAGCGCTTCCTGGGTAGCGCGGTCGGTCACTTCACGTTGCGCGAGAATCTTCCACGGCACGACAGCGCGATCGTATTTTTCTGCCGACAGACTGGCCCAGCCGGCGCTCAGCAGTGCCTGGTTGGAAAACGGGCCGTCAAGTCGCACTCGATTGAAGAACGGGACAGCCTGGTCGTAGGCACCTTTCTCGAGGAAAATCGTTCCCAGAACCAGGTTTGCCTTGTCACGAATGGCAAGTTCGCCCGGATCGTCGGTTGCGATCAGCCCGGCTTTCTCGAGCTGTTCAAGTGATTCGGTGTGGCGGCCACTCTGCAGCAGCGCGATACCGAGGTTGTAGGCCGCGAATCCTCCATAATTTTCGGAGTTTTCAAGCTTTTCCAGGCTCGCCATCGCCTCTTCGGGGCGTTCCTGTGCAAGGTAGACGTTGGCGCGCAGAAACTCGATGTCGTCCCGAATCGCTTTGGGAACCTCACCGTCGATGCGGTCGAGCGCGAGCATGGCGTCGTCCATCTGGCCTTTCTGAAAATGAATGCGTGCGAGCCGGTAGGCGGCATCATTGCGCACGGTCTCTTCGACTGCGCCCTCGAGCACGGCCTTGATCGCGCGGCCTGCACGATGGTGCATGCGATAACGCAGCTCGAAATCACCCAGCGAGAACTCGGCGTCATCAAAGTGTACGTACAGACTGTCGAGTTCGGGCTCGTCTACGGCGACGTGCTGGCGCACCTCGGTGTCCAGCCGCTCAAGAGCCGCAAAGTAGTTTCCCTGGTAGGCCTCAAACAGGGCCTCACCAAAGTAGAGGTCGTGCAGTTCTTCATCCGCCACGGCGCTGCATGACAGCGCGGCAACGGCCAGACCGATCAGCCTGATTTGCAACGGGCGTCGCATCGACTACCAGTCTCCAACCTGGATTGACTCACCGCCAAAGCCCGGTTGTGCCAGCGTCAGGCCAAGGGCTTTGGGCTTCACGCCCTTGGAAAACGAGAAGTCCCCGCTTTCACTGAAGTCGTTGCCGTTCTTCAGCTTGCCATTGACGGTCACGCTGATCTGGTGGTCTCCCGTCGGCACATTGCCGGTGTAGATTCGCTGCACACCGCCTTTCTGCAGAGCTTCGAGTTCCTTGAAGCTGTAGATATGGTGTGTTGCCAGCTCGCCGTCGATCGTCACCTGGACGGCGTCGAGACGAAAAGTCTCCTCCGGCGCCAGGGCGACGAACACCGATACCTGCGTGTTGGACGGGTACAGCAGCCGTTCCTCGAGATTGTTCAGTTCGGACGCAATATTCAGAACGTCAGACTTGATCTCCTGCACCTGTCCATCGAGGCTTCGCATGTCGGCCCCCGACAGGTCCTGTGCACCCGCCAGCGCCGCAGGTCCGAGGACCAGCATCACTGGTAATGCCTTACGAATCCGTTGCCACATCACAAAAATCCCTTTTAGACATAATCCGTTAGTCTGTGACGCAAGTGCGCGCCACCACGCTCTCACGCGTGCAGGTAACAGTGTTCGGGAATTTGACGCCGTAATCTGTGATCCAGCCCGCAAATCGCGGGGCCGGACTTAGTCGTGCTCCAGCTCGCCGGACGGCTTCGATCCGGACATTACCAGGAGCATGTCGAAGCCGTGGATAATACGGAACAGCTCGCTATCCATAGTCTTGTGCGACATGCCGGCCAGCGGCCGCAGCGCAGCAAGATCGATCAACGTGTAGGTGTCTTCAAAGGCCGCGTTCATGAGTGGCTCGAGACCTTTCAGGTAGCCACCCTCTGCCGGGTGAGGTTCATAAGTCCACGTCGACGGATTCAGGCCTGCGAGCAATGAGCCGGTACCCGGCACTATTAGCATGGAAACGCTGTGGCCGCCCTCGATTGCCGCAATTTCCGGGAGTAAGGCCCCGAGATCGTAGACCGCCGTCTGGCTGTGGCCACGCACCATGTGGGACCCACCGTACTTGGCCATGACCTTCGGCGCTTCGCCGCGCTGCTTTTCGGCATGCCAGTAGCGCAGGAAGTTCTGGCGCTGTAGCGCAGCGCGTTCCTTGTTTGACTCCCAGCCCTTGCCCTGGATCCAGAGGTTGTTGATGGCGAGCGTTTTCTCGAGCGTGTTCAGGATCACGGCACTTCGCGGATCCGGTTTTGGCCACGCCTCGCTGACGGCACGAACCAGCGCGGGATCGCCCGCGAAGCTGAATATGAACTGCGGCGAACCGGTTGCTGCATACTCGGCCCATGACGCGGTCGACGCAGCGACAAGATTCTCGAGTGCGATCTTTGCAGCTGCAGGTTTTTTCGCCCGCTCGAGTAGCTTGAGAAGCTGCCGATCACCCGCAACCTCGTAGTCGGTACCCCACAATACGGGCTGGTCCGCTGGTATGGCTTTGCGAACCACGGCGAGCATCTCCGCTTCTTCCGCCATGCCATAGAACGCGGGCTCACCACCGGGCTGCGAGAACAGGGCGCGCAGACCATCCAGTCCGTCATTCACCAGTGCTGCGTCAAGCAGCGACGCCATGGTCGGCGAGATTTCTATGGCGAGTTTCGAGTAACCTGCCTTCGACAGTTCAGTAAACAGCTGGGCGACGAGCCTGGGATTCTCAGCAATGCCATGCTCCTCACCAACGAGGAAGAATTGGGCGGCCCTGCCTTCTGCAACGAGTCGATCCCACGCGGGCCCGGAAAACTCCTCGCCGTCAAAGTCGAGCGCTTGCCGGTTTTCTGTCGCGGCCGCGGAAATCTTCTCCGCTTTGCCTGGCTCTGCTGTTGCGTCGGGGCAGGCAGCGCTCGTGACGAGCAACAAGACAAACAGGCGTATAATTCGCGTCTGGATCATGGTTGGCATCTCGGCTGGATCTCGTTCCAGAATAGCAGCTAGGCTCATATTCAGTAATCACCGCGACGCAGAGGATTGAATGTCATGGCAGCCGTAGAATCGCAAATGCTCGAACTGGGGACGATCGCCCCACCCTTCTCCCTGCCAGACCCCGATGGCGTGCATCATTCTCTTGCAGAAGGCGCAGACGCCTACCTCATCATGTTCATCTGTAACCACTGCCCGTTCGTCAAGCATGTGCGCGAGGAACTCGCACGCATCGGCTCAGAGTATGGACAGCGCGGCGTGGCCATCTACGCAATTAACAGCAACGACATCGCAAACTACCCCGGTGACGGTCCGGACCAGATGAAGCTTGAGGCGGAAACGTGGGGCTACACTTTCCCGTACCTGCTTGACGAGGACCAGGACATCGCCAAGCAGTACCTGGCCGCCTGCACGCCCGACTTTTACGTATTCGATGCGGAGCAGCGCCTCGTGTATCGCGGCCAGCTCGACGACAGTCGACCCTCCAATGGAAAACCGGTCGACGGATACGATCTCCGTGCCGCGCTGGACGCAGTGCTGGGCGGTACACCAGCTAACGAGCAGCAGGTGCCGAGCATCGGCTGCAATATCAAATGGAAGCCAGGCAACGAACCCGACTATTTTTAGTCATGATTGAGACAAGGCATTCCGATGGCAGCGGGTATATAATATTCGACGGCTGTTACTACAGCCGGCTGCTAAAAGATGTACGACAGAGCTCTGAAAGTCGACCAGGATTCTACCGAGACGAGTGAAGGATTACGTATCGGGCGGGATCTGATTAACGCGACCGTACCGTTCGCGAAGGAGTCGGTGAAGCTCAGTTGGTGGCACGTTGCGGCGACGTTCACATTGCTGGGAGTGGCACTCGCTGGTGCCGGACTCGCGCCCTGGTGGCCTCTCCAATTACTGTTCTCCGTGCTTGCGTCCCTGTTAATGGTGCGCACCTTCATTACCTACCATGACTACATGCACCGGGCGATCCTGCCGCGCTCGCGTGTTGCCTGGTTGTTGTTCCGGGTTTATTCAGCCCTTGCACTAACGCCGCCGCGCTCCTGGAAAAAAAGTCACAACTATCATCATGGCCATGTCGGTCAGGTGTCCTCATCGAGTATCGGTGCCTTTCCGATCATGACGACGCAGATGTGGCGCGAAGCGTCCTGGGGAGAGAGAACAAGTTACCGGATAACCCGACATCCGCTTACGGTGCTCACAGGTTACATTACGATTTTCTTCTTCAGCATCACGCTACGACCACTGCTACAGGACCCGGTACGACATTGGGACTCATTGCTGGCGCTTGTCGGTCACGCCGCAATGATTACGCTGCTGTGGATATTCGGTGGCTTCAACGCCGTCTTCTTTGTCCTGCTGCTACCGATGACCATCGCCTCGGCGCTGGGCAGTTACCTGTTTTTTGCCCAACACAGTTTCAAGCGCATGCACGTATTGTCACCGGAGGCGTGGTCGTACTATCGAGCCGCCCTGGAATCATCCAGTTACATGCGCCTCAACAAGCTCATGCAATGGTTCACCGGTAACATCGGCTTCCACCATATTCATCACCTGAACGTACGCATACCTTTCTATCGCCTGCCCGAGGTGATGGCTGCGATCCCGGAACTGCAGTCACCAATAACGACAACACTCAGTCCTCGCGACATTCGCGACTGCTTCCGTTGTTGCCTCTGGGACGAAGATCGCCAACGGTTTGTTACCTATCGCGAGGCATCAGGGCTCGCACCTGCCTGACCGCGAACGTCTTCTTACGTCGGGTCGAATCATTCGCCCATACGATCCGTCGTGTTCTTCTTGGCTTTCTTGGCCTCTTTAGTGTCATTCGAAACGCTTTGTAACAAATCCACCGGATCCGGAAATCCTTGGGTAACAACACTGCTCAATACTCACCATGGTGTTCAAGCACCATTAGAGGAAGCTGGACAACCTCCTCCCCCCTCGTTCAGCGACCTCAAACTTGGGGCCGGCAACAGTCCGGCCCCTTTTTTGTCGTCGCTTTATCAGGCAGCCGTATCGAGCGTGGCTGGGGGCTCCTGCTCCGGAGATGACTCCGTGGCCTGGCAGCTCATGGTAGGAAGGCCGAAGCGCGACGTTGCCGGGAGACCAAGCCGCATGATCGTTCCGCCACCGCTTCGTGGATCTACTGTAATTGTCCACCCGTGCTTGATCGCAAGCTGGTTGGCGATTGCCAGTCCCAGGCCGCTCCCACCTGTCTTCATGCCACGCGCAGACTCAAGGCGGTGGAAGGGCCGGAACACCGCCTCGACCTGGTCCGCCGGAATACCGGGGCCGCGATCACAGATATCTATAGAGACTGCCTTTTCACTGCAGAACAGTGTGATGTCGATCGGTTCGTTATTGCTATGCTGTACGGCGTTCTTCATGAGGTTTGCCAGTACTCGTTCCAGCGCTACGGGGTCGGCGAAGTAGACGCAAGGTGGATCGTTGCGGTGCAGGCGTAGCTCAGCTCCGTCCCTGCGCAGATCCGTGGCGAGCGACTCAATGACCTGTCTGAGATCGACCTGCACAGGACATTCATCTTCTACGCCCCTCGTAAATTGCAGGAACTGTCCGATCAGCGTATTCATTGCGTCCAGGTCACGACGTATTCCAGCGACCAGCTGCGGGTTCGAATCCTCATCGAGCATCTCGACCGCGATCGCCAGGCGAGTCAGTGGCGTTCGCAGGTCGTGAGAGATCCCGGCAATCATGACGGTCCGATTTTCCGACATGATATGCAGGTCGGTGGACAAGCTATTGAAGGCGTGCGCCAGAGCGGCAAGCTCCTCCGGCCCGCTCTCGGGCAACGGCGGCGGGTTATGGCCCCGAGCCAGTTTATTCGCCGCCTCAGACAAACGTTCCAGGGGCTTCGTTACCCTGCGAACCTCAAACACACTTGCCGCCAGGGTCAGAAGAGCGCCCACCACCACCACGAGAAGCAGGACAAGCGGCGGGTTAACACCGAGCCGGGTTCGATCAAAGCCCAGGCGATACGACTTTCCGTGCGCAGGAACATCTACCCAGATGAGAGGACCCTCTTCAGCCTCAACAATCGGCAGCTCCTGTCCCGCACGTTCTGCCAGGGCCTCACGAAAGAACGGGTTGTAATGCAGGTCGGAAGACCTGTTCGAAGAACCGACCGTTTGCTGGGCGACAATCAGTCCATGGTCCTCCAACAACCTTTGTTTAAGTTCTTCATGCATTTCTTCGGGCAGGCTTTGCAGGGAATGTGCGGCGGACACGATGACAGCAGAGAAATCCTCAGCATTGCGATGGGCCAGCGGAATGTAAATAAAGTAGCTGACAGCACTCATCGAAATAAGGACAAACAGCAACAAGGTCAGCGCGATGGTCGTCGCAGTTCGACCAAACAAGGACCGCGGTTTCAGTTTCATAGGATTTATTCCCTCGGCGTAAACTGGTATCCGACGCCCCAGACAGTGCGAATCAGCGTCGGCTCGGCGGGGTCCTCCTCGATTTTGTGACGCAGGCGCGTGACCCGCACATCAATGCTTCGATCGAACGGATCGCGCTCCCTGGCCCTCAGGTTGTTCATGATCTGGTCCCGACTCAGAACCTGGTTCGGATGACTGACGAACACATTCAACAGTTCGAATTCCGCTCTGGACAACTTTACTTCGGACCCATCACGGTATAGCGCACGCTTATCGGGCACGAATTGAAACACCCCGAATGTGAGGTCGTCCGCTGGCTCTGGTGTGGCCTCCGACAACGGCCCGCTGCGGCGCAGCACTGCACGAATTCGGGCCAATAGTTCGCGTGGGTTGAACGGCTTGGGCAGGTAATCATCGGCGCCGACTTCGAGTCCGACAATACGATCGAGCTCTTCACCGCGAGCGGAGATCATCACGATCGGCAGATTGTGATCGCTGCGCAGGCGCCGGGCTATAGAAAGGCCGTCTTCACCGGGAAGCATCAAATCGAGAACAACGAGGTCCGCCGTATTTCCAGCCAGCCATGCATCCATGGCCACGCCGTTCTCCACGCAAGATACCGCGAAACCCTGCTCAGTCAGATAAAGCGACAGCAAGTCGAGTGTCTCTCTGTCGTCATCCACGATTAGGAGTCGCGAAGTTTCTGCGCGTCCGCCTAGGGAGTCAGATCTCACAGGAAACAGTTTGTAACAATTTATCACCTCCGGGAAATACGTAGGAAACGCATATGCGGGAGCCTAATCACACTAGGCGGCCTGCACGCCTGCAAAACCTTCGGGTGGCTGGCTGCCAGGAGGTACAAATCGTGAAAAAGAGACTCTTTTACGTACTGGCTGGCTCCCTGATCCTTGCTGCCTGTGACAGCAGCAACTCCAACAGCCCGCCAGCCAGCGGCAATCTCCCGGCGACAGCCGACATCGTCGCCGTCGGCGCAATAACAGGTTTCGGCAGCATCCACACGAACGGCGTTCATTTCGGCACCGACTCGGCGACCGTAATGATGGATGGTGAGTCGGCCATTCTCTCGGACCTCAAGGTCGGAATGGTCGTGTCGATCCATGGGACGGTTAATCAGACAACGGGTGCGGCTGTAGCCAGTCAAATCAGGTTCATGGACGATGCCGAAGGTCCGATTACGGCCATGAACAGAGTGACCAACACCTTTGAGGTTCTGGGCCGAACTGTTCTGTTCGACGAGTTGACCGTTGTTGACGGTGCCACCCTCGATACGTTGGCCAACGGCAACATGGTTCAGGTCAGCGGCCAATGGCGTAGCCAGGAGAGAATTCAAGCCACGCATATTGAGCGCAAAGCCAATGCCTATGCGGACGGCATGATGATGGAAGTCAAAGGCCAGATTAGTGGCCTCGATCCAGGAACGCAGCACTTCAATATTGGCACACAGCGCTGCAATTACGCTGGTGCAACGCTCGAACTGGGTGGTGCGACTCTCGCCGACGGTATGTATGTCGAAGTTTCCAGCAATTCGCCAATGTCCAATGGCGATATGGTGCTCGACCGGATACAGCTGCACGATCGTGATCGCGACAGAGACCAGACCTGTACTTCCGACTGCAACTTCGAACTCGAAGGCTTTGTAACCTCGTTCACATCAGCGACAGAGTTCGAGGTAGATGGTCAGCCGGTCACAACGACTGCCAGCACCACCTACGTGAATGGCACAGTGGACACGCTGGCGATTGACGTAAAACTGGCAGTAAACGGAACGCTCGACACAAACGGCGTCCTGGTAGCCGATCGAATAGTTTTCCGGCTGCCATCCCTGATCGAAATTGAAGCTGATGTTGAAGCAATCAATGCCGCTGAGAATTCATTCACGCTGATTGGCGTAAACGTCGGGACCGACGACTTCACCCTGTTCCGCGACCACAGTGCAATTGGAGATCCGGTGTTCGGATTCGAGGATCTCGCAGTTGGTGCGCGTGTTGAGGTTCGCGCTTATCTCGATGGTGGCAACGTGATCGCTACTCGAGTCGAACGCGATGATGCAGACGATAGCGTCACGCTGAAAGCACTCGTCGAGATGATCGACCGTCCGAGCATAACGATGCTCGGAGTAACAGTGACGTCCGACCAGGACACCGTTTTCCAGAATCTCGCAAAAGAAGTCATCGATGCCGACGGGTTCTTTAACCTCGTCGTAATCGACGACCTCGTTAGGACCGAAGGTACCTACGACGGCACATCGATCCTTGCTGACCAGTTGTTCTTGCGGGAGTGCGAGAGCAGCTGCTTGTAAAACATGACAGAAGACCCTGTAAGGAGGATCGCCATGAAAAAACTAATTCTATTATCGAAAGAATGGTCGGTGTGGCGGCCGTGTACGGCCCTCACCCTGGCTGTTGCACTACTCGCCTTTAGTGCCGCCGGTCTGGCGGCAAAAGGCGGTATTCCTGGACCGCCAACGGGTGGCGAGACAAGCAATAACCTCTCGACGCCTGGTCTTTTGGCGGAGTCCGTCCCTGCTAACACGGTCACAGCCAACTGGGCAGTGCCCGGGGCAGAGAATGCTGTTCTTGGCGTGCACTACTCGTACGGCTGCGCCGCCGAAGAGCAATATGAGGAGTTCAAGTACGTGAACACCTCGTGTGTCGACAATCTGATGTCCCCGACGGCTTACTACACGCCCGAACAGTGTGTGCAGCCTACGATGCCCTGTGAAGACTTCGTTGCAGCAGACATTTCGCGAATTTATTGGCAGAAGGTCGAAGAAAACGAGTGGTGGGCAGACGATGAGGGCATTTCGCCTGATGCCGCCGCAGTTGCGTACGTAGACTGGGGCGACGCACTCGAAGCCGTCTCCTGGAACGAGCGCTCGGTCATTCGGGTCGAGACTCAACCGTGGGGCAGCACGATTGCGGGATTCAATCCCACCACGGCCTGCGCGGACGCAGCCGGGACAGCCGGGAGCGACCCGGAAGTTGTCTGCAAGGTTGGTTTGCAGATGTGGCACGTCTCGGGACAGGGTATCACCGAGCACTGGGGCGTCAGGGCAACGGATGTCGATGAGGCAATCTCATACAACTACGACTCGCCGTTCCAGATCATCAAGACGAGCAACGCCCGTCTTAACCTGACCAAGATGGCAGCCGACAGCGCGCTTTGCTCGCAGCCGGGTGGCAACCCGGGCGACGACCCGCCGGCAGTCGGTGCATGGGACAGCACTAACGCCGAGTGGGGCGATACCTGCACGCTGTCCGACGCACCGTATACGGTCGAGACCAGTGTCGGCGGCAAGTACGTCTACGGTTTCAACTGGCGTATGAAAGAAGCCAACCTGGAATTGCAGTGCCCCGGCTGGGCCAAGACAGGGTTCTGGCGCCTGACGTTCTATGCGCCGGAAGATGTCCTGTTTACGGGTCATTCGGAGGAAAACCCGATTCCGAACGTGGCACCTCCGTCGGTACCGGCGCAAGAGCGTGAGCTCCCCCGCGCGTGGTTCAATACCATCACGGCACCGGCACCGGAGCCGGAGCCTGTAGCCGAGGCCGAGTCCGATGAAGAAGACCCTGATGCGGACGACCGCCTGTACCGGCCGGTCGTTGATCCCATCAACAACCTGACCTACCTCGACATCTGCATCGTTGCCAAGACGCAAGGCGGTGGCGGTGGCGGTGGCGGCGGCGGCGGCGGTGGCGTCGGTGGCGGTCGCGACAGCAGCGAAGGCATTGGTGGCGGCATTGGTGGCGGTCGCGACGGCGGCGGCTCCAAGGGAGGTGGCTCCAAGGGAGGTGGCAAGCACTAGTTAAAACTGACTGATCCGGGAGCGATCGGCTGACCGTTCCCGGATTCTCCAATCACGGAGATATAGAGGGGAGGAAACCCATGAAACTCAGAATCTTCCAGACGCTGTGTCTGGTGATGGTTACGGCAGCGGTCACGACGGCAGTCGCCGAACCAAGAAACGCGCCCGATTTCGATTGGGCGACCGTTGTAAACAACAACGACCTGATGCCGCCACTCGCGGTACGAAATTTCAACAGCTACAACCAACCGTCGGTCAACGCCGCCGGACTCGTCGTCATGCGCGCACGCAGTCGCGGTGGTCCGCCACTGGGCCCGCCGACGCACGGTATTTACACGCGTGACATGGCCAACAGTAACAGCCAGGTGGTCATGATCCTGGACAGGACGACACACGTCCCACAACCAAACAACCTGGAAACGACGTTCGTCGAGACACCCTCGTTCCCGCGTATCGATATCAATTCCAGCACGATCGCAACGCGTGGCAATCACGCACCTGTACATCGCTATCAGCTGGGCGACGATTCGGAAACCCGGGCAGGAACGACGGGTATTTACACCAACCCGTATGGAGGGCTCATTACGGGCGCGGCCAAACTCGGGCACGTCCCGGACTATTCCTTCTTTGGCGTCCCTGAATTTAGCGACATCGTGTTCGAGGTTTTTCCGGGTTCCCCATCTGTTACGAATGGCAGCACCATCGTATTCAAGGGGAATTACACGGTCGCTGATGCAAGCAAGACTGGCGTCTATTTCAGAAACCTGATGAATGAACCGGGCGGCGGGACGTCACCGGCGACAATGATCGCGAACAATACCGATACGTTGATTCCCGGGACTTCAACCGTGTTTGGCTCCACCGCCCCACCGAATGCGGCCCGAAACCGTGTGGTGTTTGCGGGGTTCGACAACGAGGATGCTCCAACACTCGGCGGAATTTACATGGCGCCATTGAGGTTCCAGCCACCGCTCAAGACACTCGTCAGCATCGGCGGGCGCGTACCCGGCGAATCTAAAAAGAGCTTGTTCAATGCGCTCGGCGAAGGCATTGCCTTCGACGGCAGGTTCGTCGGTTTCTGGGGTGCCTGGGGCGATGAGACAAAAACATTGCGTATCTACTGCGCCGAGGAAGGGAACAAGGACCGCATTGACTACTGCAACCAGGAGCTTGTGTGCAGAGGTAGCGATACAAAACTCGGCGACCCAAATAGTATCTGCGACGATGAAAGTGATCCGAAGTTTGGTAACAGCTGCTATGTAGAGAAGGAGATTCCTGTCAAGCAAGGCATCTTCGTGCACGATACCAGGCTGCAACGAACCCAGATGATTGCGAAAACCGGCAGTGACTTCGATGACTTTCTGTTTTGGAACTACTCGGGCAAGGCTCCTTGCTCCGGTCGAGGCCATGCGGATGAAGGTGGCGAGGATGATGGCGAGCAAGTGCGCTGGCGATCATCGGCATTTGTCGCCGTCGCAACGCGTGGCGGGGCCAGTTTTAACGCCGCGTTCAAGGCCCTTCGCAGTGAGCATGTCGTTGGAATCTACCTGAAAAAAGGACCGGGGAAGTCGCGGATACTAACTGTCCTCGACACTACGACACACGGACAGGTGGTTGATCCGGAAGCACCAGCCGATTCAATGGTCCTCGAACTGGGCATCGAACGCGAAGGGCTTCGCGGTGACTGGCTGGCAATCAACGCAAGCATGGGTATCGAC
>JAHEGH010000019.1:20511-46868 GCA_024639825.1 Gammaproteobacteria bacterium | reverse complement strand
CGCGTCAGTTCGGCGGACATTGCATTGCCTGTCGCGAGCCGCTTGTTGGGCTCCTTCTGCATCGTCGTCATGACAACATGCTCGAGCTCTTCAGGCAGATCGTCGCGATACGTATGAATCGGTGGCGGTGTCGCGTACACGATCTGGTGCAGCAACTTCGACAGGTTGTCAGCGCGGAACGGACGGAAGCCGGTCAGCAGTTCGTACATGACGGCACCCAGCGAGTACAAATCCGAACGCGGCGTCAGTTCTTCCGACTGCACCTGTTCCGGCGACATGTAGCTTGGTGAACCCGCGATACCTTCGATACGCGACACTTCCGAGTCGCTGACGATCGCGATACCGAAGTCGATGATGCGGACGTCGTTGTCGATCGTGAGCATGACGTTCGACGGTTTGATATCGCGATGGATAACACCGCGACCATGTGCGTAGTGCAGTGCCTTGGCGCACTTGTAAATGATCTCTACGACATCATCAACCCGCAGCAGGTTATCGGGACGGCAATATGCGGCGAGCGTGCGGGCGCCCTGGATGTGTTCGGTAACAACGTAGTAACTGCCGTCTTCTTCGCCCGCGTCGTAGATCGGCATGATATTCGGATGCTGCAGCATGCCAACCATGTGCGCTTCATTGAAGAACATTTTACGGGAGACCTTCGCGCGCTCGGCGTCCTGGTCTTCTTCAATGTTGTAAACCTTGATCGCGACGTCGCGACGGTAATACGGATCGTGAGACAGGTAGACAGTACCGGTGCTGCCCTTGCCGATTTTGTTGATGATGACGTATTTACCGATCTTGTCGGGAACGTCTGCCGGGCGCTTGATTTCAGATACCTTGCTGGCCATGTTGTCTCATCTTTAATTCATTAGCCACCCGTACAAAGCCAGTAACAATGCGGCGTACAGAGCGGCTGCGAGGTCGTCCAGCATAATTCCCAGACCTCCGCCCAGTCTGTGATCCAGGTCTCTAATCGGCCATGGTTTTACAATATCCATCACCCTGAAAAGTACAAAAGCGAGCACGAATCCGACGATGGTGACCGGTGCCACCAGGAGTGTCGCGTACATCCCGACGATCTCGTCCCAGACGATGCCGCCGTGGTCATGCACACCAATACGCCGCGCGCTTTCGCCGCAGATCCAGATACCAACAATCGCCATCGCGCCGACGATGCCCAATTGAACATAAAGTCCCAAATCGAGGGTTAGCCAGAACAGGATGACGCCCGGAATCGAACCGAAAGTGCCCGGGGCGAAAGGAGCCAGCCCGGTGCCGAAGCCGAACGCGAGAAAATGTACGGGATCCGTCAGCACCGTTCTCGCCAGGTTGTCAGGGCCATTGCTCATGTGAAGTGACGGTACCCGCTGACGTCAACTTCCACAATCTCGCCTGCGCGACGGCAGACCAGTTCATGGTCCGCCGTCACCGTGCCGATCGCCGTGATGTTCTCGATTCCGGCCACGGCATCCGCCGGCGCGGTGAAACAAAGTTCGTAGTCGTCACCACCCGTCAGGGCAAACCGTATTGCGCTGTCGGTATCGAAGCGCGCCAGCAGAGCGGCAGATAGCGGAACCTTCTCGATATCTATTTCCGCGCCGACGCCACTCGCGTCCAACAGTTTCCTCAGGTCGGCAACAAGGCCGTCAGACACGTCGATAGCAGAATGCACCCGTCTCGACATCTGCAGTCCTTGTGCTATGCGTGCCGTCGGACGCAGGAAGCGGCGCACCAGTTGGTCGTCATCGACACCCGCGCCAAGCAGCTCCAGCCCGGCCGCCGCATCGCCGACCGTGCCGGTCACGTAAACCGTGTCGCCCGCCTTTGCACCGCTGCGCAGGATGGCGGCGCCCGCTTCCACCTCGCCACTGACATGCAGGGTGATAACCACAGCATCACCCTGAGTCGTGTCGCCCCCCACGAGGGAAACCCCGTGCTCCGCCGCCGCCTCAAAGAGGCCGGCCGCAAATGCCTCCACCCAGTCTTCATCCTTGTCCCACAAGGTGAGGGCAAGCGTCATCCAGCGCGGACGCGCGCCCATGGCTGCAATGTCAGAGAGATTGACCGCAACGCTGCGGTAACCGATATCGGCCGCGCTGATGTTGGCGGGAAAATGCACGCCTTCGACCAGCGTGTCGGTAACCTGGATTTGCTGCGTGCCCGGTGTGGGTTGCAACACTGCACCATCATCACCTACGCCGACGACGGTGCCGGCCGACTCCGCGTCGCGTGAGAAAAAGCGACGAATGAGGTCGAACTCATCCACTGCTGCTGGCTTGTACCTCGATCGTTCGCAGGGACTGTGCGGCGAGGTCCAGGCAGGCGTTGATGTACTTGTGCCCATCGGTCGAACCGAAACGCTTGGCGAGGTTTACACCTTCGTTAATAACGACTTTGTAGGGAATGTCGACCCGGGTTTCGAGTTCATGTACGCCGATCAACAGGATTGACAGTTCGATCGGGTCGAGCTGTTCGAGCGGACGATCGATCAGTTCGTCGATCTTCTTCTCGATCTCCTCCTGGCCATTACTGATGGCCGGGAATACTTCATCGAAAAACTCCTGGTCGACACGAGCGTAAGCCGTATCTTCCTGGTATTGGGCGACGAGTTCGGAGGTTGAGTGGCCGGCGATCTGCTTCTGGTATAGCGCCTGCACCATCAGCTCGCGGGCGCGCGTGCGCGCGCCTGCTCCGGCCTGGGAGGATTTACTCATTAGTCGATACGACGCAGTAAATTAACCATCTCGATAACCGCAAGCGTGGCTTCTTCGCCCTTGTTGCCCGCCTTGGTACCGGCGCGCTCTATGGCCTGCTCAATCGTATCGACCGTCAGTACGCCGTTTCCGATTGGCACACCGTGACGTTGCCCGGCCGCCGTGATGCCCTTGACGCATTCGCCGGCCACGTAATCGAAATGCGGTGTACCGCCACGGATCACCGCGCCCAACGCGACGATGCCGTCAAAGCGACGCGTTGCGGCCACCTTGTCAATGGCGATCGGCATTTCGAACGCGCCCGGGACCCGAATGATCTCGATATTGCCGTCGTCCGCGCCGTGCCGGCGCAGGCAATGCAACGCACCTTTGATCAACGATTCGACAATGAACTCGTTAAACCGCGCTGCGACGATCGCAAAGCGTCCGTCACGAACGACCACGTCACCTTCTATTGTTCTTATTTTGTCCATGTGCTGCCGTATTTGTCAGACGTACTCGGTGATTTCAAGGTCGAAGCCCGAGATCGCGTACATTTGCTTAGGCGCCGATAATACACGGATTTTGCTGAGGCCGAGGTCACGCAGGATCTGGGCGCCCACTCCGTAGGTGCGCAGTACCGCATCACCACCACGGTGCTTCTCGAGTTCATCAGGATGCGTATCGAGATTCTCGACGGCGTCGATGAAATCGCGCGAGTTCTCCTGGTCACGCAACAGCACGATGACGCCAACCTCTTCCTTGGCGATCCGCTCAATCGCATTGCGTATTGGCCAACCCAGCGAGTCGCTTTGCACGCCAACGACATCACCCAGTGTGTCCTGCAGGTGCACGCGCACCAGCGGTGCGTCCACATCGGCAAGCTTGCCTTTCACCAACGCAACGTGGACCGAGCGGTTGATGAGGTCGTCGTAGCAATACAGCGTGAATTCGCCGAAGTCAGTCGTGACCTGCTTCTCGGCGATGCGTTCAACGTTGCGCTCCTTCTCGAGCCGATAACGAATCAGGTCGGCGATCGTACCGATACGAATGCCACGAGATTGCGCAAATTTTTCAAGGTCTGGCCGGCGTGCCATGGTGCCGTCTTCATTGAGGATCTCGACAATTGCGGCCGCCGGTTCGAGGCCCGCAAGTCGTGCGAGATCGCATCCGGCTTCGGTATGGCCTGCACGAGTCAGCACGCCACCGGGCTGCGACATGACCGGGAAGATATGTCCTGGCTGGCTAAGGTGTTCGGGTTTCGCATCGGCAGCCACCGCCGTCTGGATCGTCCTGGCCCGATCGTGCGCCGAAATCCCGGTGGTGATGCCTTCGGCCGCCTCAATCGAGATCGTGAAATTTGTGGCGTGATGCTCGTCCGTGTCGCTGACCATGAGCGGCAGGCGCAGCTGATTGCAGCGCTCGCGAGTCATCGTCAGGCAAATCAGGCCGCGACCATGGGTCGCCATGTAATTGATGTCTTCGGGGCGTACCTTGGCGGCCGCCATGATGAGATCGCCTTCGTTCTCACGATTTTCGTCATCGACCATGATGACCATCTTGCCCTCCGCAATGTCGGCAATGATCTCCTCGATATCGCTAAACGGCGCGTTCTCCGCGCTGGGGTGGACTGTCGTGTTGTCAGGCATAGCCATGGGCCTTTAGAAAATCGATTGAGATGCCGTCGCCATCCTGATCCAGCAAGCGTTCGAGATAGCGCGCCAGGAGATCGACTTCGACGTTGACGACAGTGCCAGCAGCATAGTCATCGATGATTGTAGATTGAGCGGTGTGCGGGATGATATTCAACTCGAAGGTATTTCCCGATACCTCGTTGACGGTAAGGCTGACGCCATCGACGCAGATCGAGCCCTTTTTCGCCACGTAACGCGCGTACTCCTTCGGGATCTCAATGCCAAGCCGAATTGAGCGAGCATCGGCCGTACGCGACACGACTTTGCCGGTGCAGTCCACATGACCGCTGACAAGGTGGCCGCCCAGCCTCTCTCCCAGGCTGATCGCCGGCTCCAGGTTGACCGCGGAGCCGACGGCGAGGCCACCGAGCCCCGTGACGTCAAGCGTCTCTACAGACACATCCGTGTCGAATCCGTCTGCATGCAGGGCGACCGCCGTCAGGCAGACACCATTGACCGCAATGCTCTCGCCCCGTTCGTAATCGCACCACGGCAACTCGTCTGAGCGTACCGACAGGCGCACATCACCGCCGCGCTTGTCCATCGCGCTGATGATGCCTTTAGCCTTAATAATTCCCGTAAACATCAGTGCTCGATTTTTGCAGTTATTCTCGTATCGGCGCCCACGCGGCGTACGTCAGTAATATCCAGCACGCTGCGATCCGCCAGTGCGGTCCAGCTTGGGGTATTAAACATGCCGCGTGTATTGGAGCCCATTATGTGGGGTGACTGATAAATCACAAGCTCGTTGATCAGGTCTTTTTCCAGCAGGTACCCCGAAAGCTGCGGACCGGCTTCAACCAGGACATCGTTGACCTCGCGTTCACTCAGCGCAGCGAGCACCTCGAACACGTTCACGATGGAGCCGTGCGCGCCGAAACTACGCACCTCGGCACCGGCTTCCTCAAGGCTGGTCGCGTCACAACCACCGGTGCAGCAAACCAGCGTCGTCCCGGGCAGTGACAACATTCCCGCTGTGGCCGGCATGCGCAGGCGGCTGTCGAGCACCACTCTGAGTGGCTGCAAGCCCTGGGTATCGATCTCCGGCGCACGAACATTGAGCGACGGGTCATCCGCCAACACCGTACCGATACCTGTCATTATCGCTCCCGACTTGGCCCGCAGCTTCTGCACGTCATGGCGCGCCTCGGGCCCGGTAATCCACTGGCTCTCGCCATTGGACATAGCAATAGCGCCATCCAGACTTGCAGCAATCTTCAGTTTCACCTGCGGTCGCCCGTGAGCGACGCGGCTTATAAACCCGGCATTGAGTGATTCGGCGGCAGCCTGCATCAGGCCCACCTCGGTCGCGATACCTGCCTCCTGCAAAAGCTTGAGGCCACGCCCCGCTACTTCGCGAAACGGATCCTGCATCGCGACGACTACCCTGGCGACGCCGGCTTCGACCAAAGCGCTCGCACAGGGCGGCGTCTTCCCAGTGTGTGCGCAGGGTTCGAGCGTGACATAGGCGATGGCGCCTTTGGCTTTGTCCCCGGCCACGCGCAGTGCGTTGATTTCGGCGTGTGCCTCGCCGGCCTTCTGATGCCAGCCTTCTCCGACGACGGCACCGTCGGTGACGAGCACGCAGCCAACCTGTGGGTTCGGGTGTGCCGTATAGGCGCCGCGCGCTGCCAGTTGCAGCGCACGCGACATATGCGCGCAATCAGCGGTAGAAAACACGATCAGGTCTTCTTCTTGCCAAGTAATTCCGGGAGCAGTGACATCTGCTCACGACTGGCCGCTGTTTCAGAAATACGCTGGAGTCGC
Organism: Gammaproteobacteria bacterium; assembly: GCA_024639825.1. Taxonomy (GTDB): domain Bacteria; phylum Pseudomonadota; class Gammaproteobacteria; order Steroidobacterales; family Woeseiaceae; genus UBA1847. Next base: position 40,714 of record JAHEGH010000019.1, on the reverse strand, counting down.
TTGATCTCGTCTTCGAACTCCGTGATGTCCTGGAACCGGCGGTACACCGAGGCGAAGCGCACATACGCGACCTCGTCGAGCGCCCGCAGCTCCTCCATGACCAAATCACCAACCAGCCTGGACGGAACCTCGCGCTCACCCATGGTTCTCAGCTTGTGAATGAGATGGCCCACCGCCTGTTCGAGTTCGTCGCTGGGTACCGGGCGCTTCTCGAGCGCGCGCACCATGCTGTTCCGCAATTTGTTTTCATCGAAAGGCTGGCGACTGTTGTCATTCTTGATCACTCGCGGCAGGACGAGTTCAGCGCTCTCGAAGGTCGTGAAGCGTTCATTGCAGGCCATGCATTGTCTGCGCCTGCGAATCTGCCGGCCCTCGCCCGCGAGACGCGAGTCTATGACCTTGGTTTCATCGTGGGCACAGAACGGACAGTGCATTCGCTACTAACGATCAGCCGTAGACAGGGAATCTCGCGCAAAGCTCGAGTACCTGCTGACGGACACGTTCGATCGTCTCCTCGTTTTCAAGATCGTCCAGTATATCTGCTATCCACCCTGTGAGCTGACGCGTTTCCTCGACACCAAAACCACGCGTCGTGATTGCAGGCGTTCCGAGTCGCAGACCACTGGTCACGAACGGCGACTGCGGATCGTTGGGGACGGAGTTCTTGTTCACCGTGATGTAGGCACGGCCCAGAGCAGCATCGGCCGCCTTGCCTGTGATGCCCTGCTTGATCAGGCTGACCAGCATCAGGTGGTTCTCGGTGCCACCTGAAATGATCGGGTAACCACGCTCGTTAAGCACTGCCGCCATTGCCTTCGCATTCTCTATGACCTTGGCCTGGTAGTCCTTGAAGCTCGGCTCGAGTGCTTCCTTGAGCGCCACGGCTTTGGCCGCGATCACATGCATGAGCGGGCCGCCCTGGGTGCCGGGGAATACGAGCGAGTTGAAACGCTTGGTGAGTTCGTCGTTCTTGCGAGCCAGGATCAGCCCGCCGCGCGGTCCGCGCAGCGTCTTGTGAGTCGTGGTCGTGCAAACATCGGCATAAGGGATCGGGCTTGGGTACAGACCTGCAGCGACGAGGCCCGCAACGTGGGCCATGTCGACGAAGAGAAACGCCCCAACAGAGTCTGCGATTTCTCGGAACCGCGCCCAGTCAGCAATCTGCGAGTAGGCTGAGAAACCGGCGATGATCATCTTCGGCTGGTGCTCCGTCGCGAGCCGCTGGACCTGGTCGTAGTCGATCAGTCCGGTGTCATGGTCTATGCCATACGGCACGACATTGAACAGCTTGCCCGAGAAATTGACGGGCGATCCGTGCGTCAGGTGACCACCTTCGTTCAGGCTCATACCCAGAATGGTGTCGCCCGGCTCGACCAGCGCGTGGTAGACGGCGCCATTGGCCTGCGAACCCGAATGCGGCTGCACGTTGGCGTAGTCGGCACCGAACAGCTCTTTCGCCCGCTCGATTGCCAGCGTTTCCACATCGTCGACAAACTCACAACCGCCGTAGTAACGCTTGCCAGGATAACCTTCGGCGTACTTGTTGGTCAGCTTGCTGCCCTGCGCCGCCATCACCAGCGGACTCGCGTAGTTCTCCGAGGCGATCAGCTCAATATGTTCTTCCTGGCGCTGACTCTCCAGTGCAATGGCTTTGGCTACTTCAGGATCGAAGGACTCGATCGTCTTCGAGGTGTCGAACATCCGGCATTTCTCCGAGGGCGGGGATCTAAAAAGAGACCGGCATATTAGGGTACCGGACACCTTATTTCCATTCTAAAGGTGACCGGTACCTTTAGAATGGAAATAAGGTGTCCGGTACCATTAGGACTCGACAAAGGACTGGACTACGCGGGTCCAGGCACGGGCCAGGTTCTGTCGGTTATACCCTCCGCCACCGGTGCCAACGATACGACCCTGACAGTGTTTATCCGCCAGTCGGCACAACGATGCCGCCGCATAGGCATGGGCTTCCTCAGTCCAGGCCATATGGGTAATCGGGTCGCCCTCAAGGCTGTCAGCACCGCACTGCATGAGAATGAACTCGGGCTGCTGCGCGTCGATAAAGGCCTCTACGCGGTCCCAGGCGCGCCGGAACTCGAAGTCATCAGCTCCCGGCGGTACCGGAATATTGAGCTTGGTACCTTTTGCCCGCCCCTTGCCTGTCTCATGCGCGTGTCCGGTGCCCGGATACAGATAGCGACCGTCTTCGTGGATATCGGCAAATATCAGGTCGGGGTCGTCTTCGAAACCGTAGAACACACCGTCACCATGGTGGGCGTCTATATCCACATAGGCGATGCGCTGCAAACCAAAATTCTTGCGCAGGTATTCTGCCGCCACACCACAGTCGTTGAAGACGCAGAACCCGGCAGCGCCATCGCGCGCCGCATGGTGCAGTCCGGCGATCGGCACGAAGGCTCTCTTGTAGTTGTCGTGCATGACTTCGTCAACGGCACAAAGCACCGCACCGACCACGGCAGAGGCCGCGTCGTAGACACCTTTCATAGCCGGTGTGTCGCCGTCGTCGAGCCAGCCTTCACCCAGGGCAGACATTCGCGACACCTTGTCGATGTACTCGGCGGTGTGAAAGAGCGCCAGCTCGTCCACGAGCGCAGGTCGCGGATGACCCAGGTCGATATGGCCATCTAGCCCGGCTTTGTCGAGCTCGGCATGAAACACATCGTGGCGGTCGAAGCCAAAAGGGTGCGGATCACCAAAGCCATAAGCTGCGATTTCCGGTCCTTTGTAGACGAGCACGGTTTCGCTCATGGGCTGCCTATAGTGGTTTTCTTGTGTGGCAGCATACCGGATAATGCGCGCTCCTCAATATTCGGTCCCACTATGGCTCAATACATTTACACGATGAATCGCGTTGCGAAGATCGTGCCGCCGAAGCGGCATATCATCCGCGACATCTCACTTTCGTTCTTCCCCGGCGCCAAGATCGGCGTACTCGGTCTCAATGGCTCGGGCAAATCGACGCTCATGCGCATCATGGCCGGGCTCGATACCGAGATAGACGGTGAAGCACGCCCGCAGCCCGGCATCAAGATCGGCTACCTGCCGCAGGAACCCGAGCTCGATCCGAACAAGGACGTGCGCGGCAACGTCGAGGAAGGCCTCGGCGAGGTCATTGATCATTTGCATCGCTTTAACGAAATCAGCGAAAAGTTCGCCGAGCCAATGTCAGATGACGAAATGAGCGCGCTGCTCGACGAACAGGGCCAGCTGCAGGATGCCATCGACTCGGCCGGCGGCTGGGAAATCGATCGCAAACTCGAGGTGGCGGCTGACGCATTACGACTGCCGCCCTGGGACGCGGACGTCACCAAGCTGTCGGGTGGCGAACGTCGCCGTGTCGCATTGTGCCGCCTGCTGCTCTCGCAGCCCGATATGTTGCTGCTCGACGAGCCCACCAACCACCTCGATGCCGAATCGGTTGCGTGGCTCGAGCGCTTCCTCGATGAATACCCGAGCACGGTCATCGCCGTGACCCATGATCGCTACTTCCTCGACAACGTCGCCGGCTGGATTCTTGAACTCGACCGCGGCCATGGTATTCCGTGGGAAGGCAATTACTCATCGTGGCTTGAACAGAAAGAGGCGCGCCTCAAGGTGGAGGAAGCCGGCGAAAAGGCCCGTAAACGTGCGATGGAGCACGAACTCGAATGGGTCCGCAGCAACCCGAAAGGCCGGCAGGCCAAATCGAAAGCGCGTCTCAAACAGTTCGAGGAATTATCGTCGCCGTCGTACCAGCAACGTCTCGAAACCAATGAGATCTACATTCCGCCTGGGCCAAGGCTCGGCGATGTGGTGCTCGAGGTCGAGAACCTCAGGAAGGCCTTTGGCGACAAGTTGCTTATAGACGACCTGAGTTTTCAGCTGCCCCCGGGCGGCATCGTCGGCGTCATTGGTCCCAACGGAGCGGGCAAGACCACGCTGACCCGGATGATTACGGGTCAGGAAAAACCCGATTCGGGCACACTGCGCCTCGGCGACACCGTGCAGATCGCCGCGGTCGACCAGTCGCGCGAGAGCCTGGATGACAATAAGACGGTCTGGGAAGAAATCTCCGATGGCCTCGACTTGATCAAGGTCGGCAACTACGAAACGTCATCGCGGGCCTACGTCGGTCGCTTCAATTTCCGTGGCCAGGATCAGCAAAAGAAGATAGGCCTGCTGTCGGGCGGTGAACGCAACCGCGTCCACCTGGCCAAGATGCTCAAAGCCGGCGGCAACTTCCTCCTGCTTGACGAACCGACCAACGATCTCGATGTCGAAACACTGCGTGCGCTTGAAGAAGCCCTGCTCGAGTTCCCGGGCTCGGCCATGGTTATTTCGCATGATCGCTGGTTCCTGGACCGCATTTGTACGCATATGCTGGCATTTGAGGGCGACTCCGTTGTGACCTGGTTCGCCGGCAACTATGCAGACTACGAAGAAGACAGGAAGCGACGACTGGGAGCCGATGCGGCAAACCCCCACCGAATCAAGTATAAGAGGCTGGACGCCTAGGCTTTAGGGAGTGCGACGATGAACCTGCTGCTGACTGCCAGTACGCTATTCACGCTGGTCGCTTTGTACTTCGTCTTTTCAATGGCGCGCCATGCGCGCCGCCGCCGCCCTGTTCGTGCCACCCGCTCGCTCGCCGGCGGCGCCGTCTCAGCCTGTGCCGGTGGCGCAAGCATCATGCTGGCGTTCAGTTATTACGGCTACGGCCGCCTCGTCGACGAACAGTACATTGGCAAGATCAAGTTCACCGAGTCTGCGCCCGAGCAATACGTTGCCCGGCTTATGCTGGATACTGAGCAGGACCGCATGTTTGAGATTCTCGGCAATGAGTGGCAGCTGGATGCGCGGGTTGTAACCTGGAAGCCACCGGCCACACTGCTTGGGCTGGATCCGATCTTCCAGCTCGATCGACTGAGCGGTCGCTACTCCACCGTTGAAGACGAACAGTCAAAGGTTCGTTCCGTCCATGCTCTTTCTGAACCTGCCATGCTGGACGTATGGCGGTTCGCGCGTAAGTATCCGAAGCTGATGCCGGGCGTTGATGCGCATTTCGGCACAGCAACGTACCTGCCGATGGCGAATGGAGCCATCTTCGAGGTTACGATGACACGCACTGGATTGATCGCCCGCCCTGTCAACGAAGAGGCCGAAAATGCTGTCGGGGAATGGGGACAGTAATCTTTTATGGATTATGTCAAGCACCTGTGGCGGCCTGAATTCGATGGTGCATACTGAAGTCACTGATTGATAAATATAATTTGGCAAAATCGATAGATAAAAATCGATGACCGGATTTTGAGCGAAATGGCAATCGTAATTGACCGAGATCAGGGGATAAGAAGCGAAGTCGAGGACCAGATTGGACTCGAGTGCCCCTACTGTGGCGTCCACGCCCACATGCAACCGCAGTCCGTTCCGGACGCGTCTTCGCTGCTGCGTGACCGGCCCAAACATGTCGGCCTGGTCTATAAATGTGATGCCTGCAGTGCACCTGTCTTCCTGCGCTTTGCCGTACGCCAGTACGACGACAACAAGGTTGAGCTGTATCGCAACTTCGTCGAACTGGAGCGCCCCAAAGAGCGTTTCGCGTTCTCTTATTTACCGAAACACACGGAAGTGCTGTTCCGCGAGGCACTGAGCTGTTATTCGAACAACAACTTCAATGCATTCGCATCCATGTGCCGGCGCGCATCGGTCAGTGCGTTCCATGCAATGGGCGAAGGCGGCAAGCTGCGTGCGTTCGAGGAAGTTGTCGTCGCTCAGGACATCGCCGGGATCGACGACGAGTCGTTCGCGCCTGTCAAGAAGATCCTGTTTAGCACTGGCACACATGAGGAGCTGCCGCTGTTGAACCGCGCTCAGGCCGGCATCCTGCTCGAGGTAATGAAAGACATGTTCTACCAGTGTTTTGTGCGTCGCGGGAAACTCGCGCGCGCTATCAAGGTCCGCCGCTTCTTCGTGACCGAAGCAAACAACGACAACGTCGCTTCGGCCTAGTTAGCCAACTGCCACTCGTGCGTTACGGAACATGCGTAACCATGGGCCATCCTCGCCCCAGTCCTCCGGGTGCCAGGAATTCTGGCGCGTCAAGGCAACGCGCTCCGGATGCGGCATCATGATCGTAACCCGGCCATCCTCATTACTCAGACCACAGATCCCGTCGACTGAGCCGTTGGGGTTCGCGGGGTACTTGTCCGCCACTTCACCGTAATTGTCGATGTAGCGCATCGCCACCGTGTATGACGACGTATAGCGTGCTGTATCGTCGGCAAACATGGCTCTGCCTTCGCCGTGCGACGTCGCAATGGGTAAACGTGACCCCGCCATCCCCTGCAGGAACAGCGACGGGCTTTCGACAATTTCCACGAGGCTCAGGCGCGCTTCAAACTGCTCCGACCTGTTCCGCAGGAATCGCGGCCAGTGACCCGCACCCGGAATGATGTCCTTGAGATGTGACATCATCTGGCAGCCATTACAGACTCCCAGCGCGAACGTATCGCCACGCTCGAAAAATTCCGCGAACTGGTCTCGCGTGCGCGCATGGTACAGCACCGACTTCGCCCAACCGCCACCCGCGCCCAGCACGTCGCCGAACGAGAATCCGCCGCAGGCCACAAGGCCCTGATAGCTGTCGAGTGTGTCGCGCCCTTCCAGCAGATCGCTCATGTGCACATCGACTGCGGCGAATCCGGCTTTGATAAATGCCGCCGCCATTTCGTTCTGGCTGTTGACGCCTTGTTCTCGAAGAATCGCAACCCGCGGTTTCGCGGCGCCGCGCAGCGGACGCGCAATGTCGTCCTGGGGATCGAACGACAGTTTCACGTTCAGGCCAGGGTCCTTATCGTCTGACAGGCGATCGAATTCCTCCCTGGCCGTTGCGGGATTATCTCTCAGCGCCTGAATGCGGTAGCTCATCTCGGACCATTCGCGGTGCATCATGGCCCGATCGAGACTCAGGACCGTCCTGTTATCGCTGCGCACCACAAGCTTGCCGCCATCGTCCACGAGACCGATCGCCTCGGCCTTGATGCCGTGGCGATCGAGCACCATTTGCACCTGTGGCAGCTTGCTCCGGGTCACCTGCACGACGGCACCGATCTCTTCACTGAACAGTGTCTTCAGCAGTTCAACACGCGAACCACTGAGTGTGAGCGTCACACCGAGTCGGCTGGCAAAGATCATCTCCGCGACTGTAGCAAGCACGCCACCGTCGCTGCGATCGTGATACGCCAGCAACATGTCGCGCGAATGCAGTTCCTGCACCGCGGAAAACAGGCCCTTAAGCAGCTTCGGATCGTCAAGATCCGGCGTGTTGCCGCCCGTGCGAGCGTACGCCTGGGCCAGGCATGATCCACCCAGTCGATTCTTGCCCAGCCCCAGATCGAACAGCAGGAGGTAGCTCGGCTCGTCGGTCTTTCGCAACTGCGGTGTCAGGTGTTTGGTGACGTCGGTGACGGGCGCAAAGGCCGTAATAATCAGCGATACAGGTGCGACAACGTTATGTTCGCCGTTCTCGTCCTCCCAGCGAGTTCGCATGGACATCGAGTCTTTGCCGACCGGAATCGCCACGCCAATCTCGCGGCACAGCTCATCGCCCACCGCCTTGACCGTATCGAACAGGTTGGCATCCTCCCCGGGGTGCCCGGCGGCTGCCATCCAGTTGGCCGATAGCCGCACCTTGCTCAGGTCCTCGATGGATGCAGCGGCGATATTTGTAATGGACTCCGCAACGGCCATGCGACCTGATGCCGGCGCGTTGGTCGCGGCCAGCGGCGTACGTTCGCCCATGGCCATGGCCTCGCCCGTAACACCGCCGTAGCCGGAAGCCGTGATCGCCACATCGCTGACAGGCACCTGCCACGGCCCAACCAGCTGGTCACGGACGCTCAGGCCACCAACCGTCCGGTCGCCGATATGGATCAGGAAGGACTTGTCGGCGACGGCGGGGAAGCGCAATACGCGCAGCGCTGCCTCTTCGATTTCAATGTCGTCGAGATTCAGAGGCTCTTCGGGCAAATGCTGGCGTTCAACGTCGCGCTCCATCTTGGGTGGATTGCCAAGCAGCATCTGCATGGGCATGTCGACGATGCGATTACCGAAGTCACGATCGCTGACGCTGAGATTGCCATCGCCCGTGAGCGTGCCGATGACCGACACCGGGCAGCGCTCGCGCTCGCACAGACCTTTGAATTCGTCGATGCGATTTTCACCGACGATAAGCACGTAACGCTCCTGTGCCTCGTTGCACCAGATGCCCATCGGCGACATGCCTGGCTCGGCATTGTCGACTTCGCGCAGCTCGATCTCGGCGCCGTGGCCGCTATGATCCACAGCCTCAGGCACAGCGTTCGACAGGCCGCCCGCGCCCACGTCATGAATCAGGAGAATCGGGTTGTCATTGCCCATCTGCCAGCAACGGTCGATGACTTCCTGGGCGCGCCGCTCCATTTCCGGGTTGCCGCGCTGCACGGACGCGAAATCCAGCTCCGCGCTGGATGTGCCGCTCGCCAGCGAGGATGCTGCACCGCCGCCCAGCCCGATCAGCATGGCAGGACCACCCAGTACGACCACTTTCGCACCGACCGGCACGTCGATCTTGTTGGCATGTTCTTCACGAACATTACCGAGGCCGCCCGCTATCATGATCGGCTTGTGATAACCGCGAATCTCCGTTTCCGGAAGGCCCGGCAAACGGCTCTCGAAGGTCCGGAAGTAGCCGGCGAGATTCGGCCGGCCGAATTCATTGTTGAAGGCAGCACCGCCGATCGGCCCCTCGATCATGATGTCGAGCGGCGTTGCCAGGTGATCGGGATGTGGGAAATCGTCTTCCCACGGCTGGGCATAACCGGGAATTCGCAGGTGCGAAACCGTAAATCCGGTCAGGCCGGCTTTGGGCTTGGCCCCGAGGCCGGTTGCGCCTTCGTCCCGAATTTCGCCACCCGAGCCTGTTGCGGCACCCGGAAATGGGGAGATCGCCGTCGGATGGTTATGCGTTTCCACCTTGATGAGCACGTGAATTGGCTCTTCGACAAACTCGTACTCGCGGTCCGTTGAGCGTGGCATCAGGCGCTGCCCGGCCCAGCCCTCAAAGACGGCTGCATTGTCGCTGTAGGCTGAAATTACGCCATCCGGCGTCTTCTCGGTGGTCGACTTGATCATGCTGAACAGGCGCTGGTCCTGCGCCTCGCCGTCGATGATCCAGCTCGCGTTGAATATCTTGTGACGGCAATGCTCAGAGTTCGCCTGCGCAAACATCATGAGTTCCGCATCCGTCGGGTCGCGCTCCAGGTTCCCGTAGCACGCTACGAGGTAGTCGATCTCCTGGTCAGACAACGCGAGCCCAAGAGCGGTGTTCGCCGCGGCGAGGGCGTCACGCCCCTTCTTTGCCAGCGGCACGATACCAACGGGTGCCGGCTCATGTTCCGCGAACAGTGCCTCGACACCCTTTGCGCTCTCGAACACGGCCTCTGTCATGCGATCGAATAGCAGGTGGCTCAATGCCAGCGCCGCGTCGCCGGCGACTCTGCCGTTGAACCTCAGGCCGAAGCATATACCTCGCTCAATCCGGTCAACGGCTTCAAGATCACAGGCTCTCGCGATATCCGTCGCTTTTGACGACCAGGGAGAGATAGTACCTGGCCGCGGCACGACATAGAGCGTCTTTGCACCGCGTGCGAGGCTGGCTGGCTTGTCACCGGATAGCAGCAGGGCGTCAAGTCGCTTCCGATCTTCTGCGGACAGCCTGGCGTGGGTGGCAACGAAATAGGTAAATCGGGCCTCGACGGCTGCCACGCGATCATCGGCGCGTTTCAGGGTGCGGGTCAGTTTTGCCAGGCGAAAATTCGAGAGGGCCGCCTGTCCTGGCAGTTCGAGCATCGGGTTCGAGGGCCTTTTGCGAGGTGGTTGAAATTCGAGTCGCGATGATACTGGAACGCCCTCGCCCGGACCAACTACTTGTTGCTGTCACCCGGCGTGTAGACAGGCATCGGGAACTGCGCAACGTTGCCGCCCTCGAGCTTGGAGACCTTGCTGACACCCTGCTTGTCGACTTCGTCGATGCGAATGATCGAGTGCATAGGCAGGTAGGTCCGGCGGACATTCGCGAATTCCGACTTGATCTTCTCCTCGGACGGGTCCACCAGGACGGTCGTTCGCTCACCGAAAATCAGCTCCTCGACCTCGACAAAGCCGAACAATTCGCCATGACCGACCGATCGGGCGTAGATCTCGTAGACCTGTCCCTGGCTCATGAAGATAACTTTGAAAAGGGGTTGCTTGCTCATCGGTGGCGCCCAGTCTAACCAAAACCCCGCAGGTTGGCTGCATTTGCTGTAAATCAAGGCCTTAGCTACCCGGGCAGGGCCTGATTATGTGAACTGGGTAGCAGTCTAAGACCTTGATTCGGCGCACAATTAGCCGATATTGAAGAGGTATGCCATGCCGCTAACGATCAAACTTGTTTCTGAGCACCGCGACCTGGTCGGTGACGACTGCGTGCGCGAATACTATGAGGACGGCGGCACCATCGGTCGCGCGTTGCAGAATGACTGGATCCTCCCCGATCCGGATCGCTATATTTCCGGCCGCCATGCCACCATCGATTACAAGGGTGGCATGTACTACCTCGCGGACACGAGCAGCAACGGCGTCTACATGAACGGTGAAGTCGAGCCTATTGGCCGGGGCAACCCGCGTCGCCTGTTCGACGGTGATCGCATGCGTATGGGCGATTTCGAGTTTGAAATCACCATCGACAAGGGCGAGAGCCTAGTCATGCCGATGGACCCGGAACCCTCTGTAGCACCGGACCATATTGAGCAGTTCGTCGACGAAGATGTGATCGAGACGGGGATGCAGTTGCTCGACGAGTCAGAGATAACGGGCGATGACGAGTTTCAGTCAGTCCTGTTCGGCAAAGAGCCAAAAAAGATCGAGCCGAAACCCGAGCCGAAACCCGAAATGGAAGTAAAATCTGCCAATGACGAGTCGGCTGACCAGTCCCTCGAGGTGACGGCCGAAGATCTGTTTGATTCATTCCTGGACGGGCTCGGCATTAGCCGTGTCGAACTACACCCATCTGTCAATCGGCCGGAAATGATGATGTCGGCTGGCCTCGTGCTGCGTGAGTTTGTGGAAGGCACCATCGGCCTTCTCGCCAGCCGTGCCAACCTGAAAAACGCTTTCCGCCTCGACCAGACGACCGTCCTGCCACGCCAGAATAATCCGATGAAGTTCTCGGACAACACCAATGATCTGATCAAGCAGTTGCTGGTTGGCGATGAGGGTGAGTACCTTGGAGCCCGGGACGCAGTTCGCGAGGCCAACCGCGACCTGATCAATCACCAGAATGCATTTCTCGACGCGATGAACAGTGCGTTCATCGAGTTCGCCGATCGCTTCGATCCCGATGAGCTTCAGGAAGGCTTTGATCGCACGCTTAACAGCAAGCTGTTCGCCTTCCTTAACAAATCGAAGTACTGGAACCTCTACAAGGATCTCTACCCGATCATGACGGAGAAAGGCGGTGGCCGTTTCCCGCAGATGTTCGGTGAAGATTTCGTCAAGGCCTATGAACGGCAAGTCGCAGAATACCAGCGACATGATCGCGAAGGCACATCGAAACCAGTAGTGCACGCCAAGCTTGCGGACCAGGAGACCGAACCCGGACTCATGGAGACACAGAAGCTCGATGCCCCGGTCATTGCGGAATCAGCCGGCGCCGACCAGGCGTTCGAGGATCGCGATGTTGTAGAGCCTGTATCCAGCGACGAGTTTCACGACAGCCTTATCGATGAACTCGAGAACACCCTCGCAGAAGAAATTCGCCGCGACCAGCTGGGCGGCTAATCCGTTCTACTTGCGGTTCTGCCGGTTCGCAATCAGGTCCTCGACGACCGACGGATCGGCCAGCGTTGACGTATCGCCCAGTTCACCATAGTCATCCGCGGCAACCTTGCGCAGGATGCGGCGCATAATCTTGCCGGAACGCGTTTTCGGTAATCCCGGAGCCCACTGAACGAGATCGGGTTTCGCGATCGGACCGATCTCCTTGCGCACCCACTTCTGCAGCTCTGCACGGAGTTCGTCGGTGGCTTCGACGCCTTCCATCAACGTGACATAGGCATAAATGCCCTGCCCTTTGATGTCGTGCGGGTAACCAACCACGGCGGCCTCGGCGACGTTGTTATTGGATACGAGTGCGCTCTCGACTTCCGCGGTACCCATGCGATGACCTGAAACATTCAGTACGTCGTCGGTACGTCCCGTGATCCAGTAGTAACCATCCTCGTCGCGACGCGCGCCATCGCCGGTCGTGTAGTACCCCGGGTAGGCCGAGAAATAGGTCTCGACGAATCGATCGTGGTCACCGTAGACCGTCCGCATCTGGCCAGGCCAGCTATCCGTTATCACCAGGTTTCCGGACACGGCGCCTTCCAGCGTGACGCCATCGGCATCCAGCAGCGCCGGCTGAATGCCGAAGAACGGATGCGTCGCCGAGCCCGGCTTCAGGTCCGTCACGCCCGGTAACGGTGTAATGAGGATGCCACCCGTTTCCGTCTGCCACCAGGTGTCCACAATCGGGCACCGGCCGTCACCCACGACGTGGTAGTACCACTCCCAGGCCTCGGGGTTGATCGGTTCGCCAACCGAGCCAAGCAACCGCAGGTCCTTGCGTGACGTCCTTTTTACGGGATCATCACCTTCGCGCATCAGCGCACGAATGGCCGTTGGAGCCGTGTAGCAGATGTTGACGTGGTGTTTGTCGCAGACCTCCCAGAAGCGCGACGACGTGGGGTAGTTGGGCACGCCTTCAAACATCAGCGAAATCGCGCCGTTCGCCAGCGGGCCGTAGACAATGTAGCTATGTCCCGTTACCCAGCCAACGTCGGCCGTGCACCAGTAGACGTCGCCTGGGTGATAATCGAACACGTACTCGTGTGTCATCGCTGCGTATACAAGATAGCCGCCCGTGGTGTGCAGGACGCCTTTCGGTTTGCCGGTGGAGCCTGACGTGTAGAGGATGAACAGTGGGTCTTCCGCACCCATTTCCTCACAGGGACAATCGGCATCGACAGTGGCTTCCAGATCGTGGAGCCACGCGTCACGGCCTTCGTTCCATTCCACATCGTTGCCCGTATTACGCACGACGAGCACTTTTTCGAGCGTCGTTACTTCGGCTTTGTTGGCTGCCGCATCAACGTTGGCTTTGAGCGGAACGATCTTGCCGCCGCGCAGACCTTCGTCAGCGGTAACAACGATATTGGATTCGCAATCGTGAATGCGCCCCGCCAGTGCATCCGGTGAGAATCCACCGAAGACGACCGAATGGACGGCACCGATACGCGCGCAGGCCAGCATTGAGATTGCGGCCTCAGGAATCATGGGCATGTAGATCGTGATGCGATCACCACGTTTTGCGCCAAGCGCTTTCAGCGCGTTCGCGAATTTGCTAACGCGCTCGTGCAGCTCGCGATAGGTAATCTTGAGATCGCGGTTCGGGTCATCGCCTTCCCAGATCAGCGCCACATCGTCGGCTTTGTCTTCGAGATGTCGATCGACACAGTTGTAGCAGACGTTGAGCGTGCCATCCTCGAACCAGCGAATATGCAGATCGTCTTTTGCGAAAGAGACATCCTTGATCTTGGTGAACGGTTTTATCCAGTCGATACGCTGGGCTTGTTCCGCCCAGAAACCTTCATTGTCGGTGACTGACTTCGCATACATTTTTTCGTAACGCGCCTTGTCGATGAGGGCGCGTTTCTTGGTTGCTTCAGAGACTGGGTAAATTTGCGTTTCCATGATGCTTTACCTTTTTTTGTATTACTTGCGATATGCCTGCAGCAGTCGCTGTGCCTGAATCAGGTGCGGACGGTCGACCATTTTACCATCAAGGCCGACCGTTCCAGAGCCGGGGTTCTCATCAAATAGTCTAATGATGCGCTCCGCGTACTCGATTTCTTCGGCCGTCGGCTCGAACGCAGCGTTGATCACGTCGACCTGGGCCGGATGGATCGCAAGCATGCCGTTGAAGCCGTCACGTCGAGCTTTCCTTGCATAGCGTAACAATCCGTCGAGATCGCGAAAGTCCGTAAAGACCGTATCTACGGCTGCAACTTCCGCAGCGGCCGCCGCAAACAGGCACAGCGACCGGGCCAGCTCATACTGCGGGAGCCAGTTGCCGTTCTCGTCACGGTTGGAACTGGCGCCAACCGCAGCGGCGAGATCCTCTGCCCCCCAGGACAGGCCATACAGTCGCGACGTCGCACCGATATAGCCGTCCAGCGAAAACAGGGCTGCAGGGTGTTCCGTGCACAGTGCCATGATCCTCGTGCTGCCGGGCTCGATGCCGTGCTGCTCCTCGAAGCCATCGAGGTGTTTTGCCAGGATCACTGCGTCTGCGGCAGAGCGTGGCTTTGGCAGAACAATTCCGGCCGGTGCGGACGGCATGACCGCCTCGAGATCGGGCAGCGCATCGTCCGTATCGATCGGATTGATACGCACCCAGATATTGTGCTTTCCCTGCAGATAGGAAGCGGCGAGCTGCCTGGCAGCGGGTCGGGCTGCCGGGGTTACAGCGTCCTCGAGATCGAGAATAAGCGCATCGGCATCGATACTCTCTGTCTTCTCCAGCTTGCGTTCGGAGTCAGCGGGAACGAACAGGAAGCTGCGACTCATGCAGGCTTTCTCATCATGAGCGCCGAACGCCTGCAAACACCGACGAGTTCGTCGTGCTGGTTGAAGGCTCTGTGGGCGAAGATCACGATGCCATTAGTGGGGCGCGACTTGCTGGCACGTAGCTCAAGGACTTCCGACTCAATATGGATCGTGTCGCCGCAGAAAAGTGGCTTGGGAAAACGCACGTCATCCCAACCGAGATTAGCGACGGTCGTACCATGCGTTGTGTCATTGACCGAGATGCCCACCATGAGACTCAGTGTCAGGCAGCTGTTGACCAGCGGCTTACCGAACTCTGTGTTCTTCATGTACTCGGCGTCGAGATGCAGCGGTGCCGGGTTGTGGCTCAACGTCGAGATGAGCACGTTGTCAGTTTCGGTAATGGTGCGCCGAATCGGATGATCAAAGGTCTGGCCGACCTCAAACTCTTCAAAATACAGTCCTGGCATCGAAGACTCACTGTTCGTAAGGCAGGGTCACCAATTGTGCCAGCGTCGTGCACATCAATACAGCGGCGTGCATAATCCGGACCATAATAAGATCAAGGGGAGCATAGTGAGCATGGCCTCAGGCGTCACCCAGAACACCCTCTACATCGTCGTCATCAGCTGTATCGCGACGATCGGCGGATTTCTTTTCGGTTTTGACAGCGGCGTCATCAACGGCACTGTTGACGGCCTGCGGACGGCATTTGACTCGGACAGTATCGGCACAGGATTCAATGTAGCCTCCATGCTGCTGGGCTGCGCCGTCGGTGCGTTTTTCGCCGGCCGCCTTGCGGATCGTCGCGGTCGGCGGTCGATCATGCGCGTCGCGGCGGTATTGTTCATCATCAGCGCATGGGGCTCCGGAATCGCTGGCGGATCGCTGGAGTTTGTTGTCTACCGAATACTCGGTGGTCTCGCGGTGGGTGCAGCAAGTGTCCTGGCGCCTGCCTATATCAGCGAGGTAACGCCCGCCCACTTCCGGGGGACGCTGGCAACCGTTCAGCAGATCGCCATCATCTCCGGCCTGTTCCTGGCGTTCTTCAGTAACTACCTGATTGCCGATGCCGCAGGCTCATCGATGAACGAACTCTGGTTGGGTTTCGAAGCCTGGCGCTGGATGTTCTGGATGGAGCTGATTCCCGCAACTATATTCCTGCTCGCGCTGTTCTTTATTCCGGAGAGCCCTCGGTACCTGGTGCTGCATCGGCAGCACGACAAAGCAATCCAGGTACTCACTCGACTCAGTGGCGCCGATGCGGCCCGGCGTAAGGCCGATGAGATCGATGCATCCCTCGCAAAAGATCATCACGACCCGCGCCTCGCTGATTTGCTCGACCCTGAAACCGGCCGCGTTCGCAGACTGGTGTGGGTCGGCGTCGGTCTCGCGACGTTTCAACAGCTGGTAGGCATCAACGTCGTCTTTTATTACGGGGCCGTGTTGTGGCAGTCGGTAGGATTTACCGAGAGCGATGCCCTGCTCATCAACATCGTCAGTGGCGGCCTGAGCATCGCCGCCGTCATCGCCGCACTGCTGCTCGTCGACCGCATCGGGCGCAAGCCAATTCTCTGGACAGGCTCCATCGGCATGGCGATTACCCTCGCGCTCGTCACCTATGCGTTCACGAATGCGTCGACCGCGGCCGATGGAAGCCTGAGCCTGGAAGGAATCTACGGTCCGCTCGCCCTCGTCGCCGCCAACGTCTACGTCATGTTCTTCAATTTTTCCTGGGGGCCTGTGATGTGGGTCATGCTGGGCGAGATGTTCCCTAACCAGATCCGGGGAACCGGGCTCGCGGTCTCCGGTCTTGCTCAGTGGGGCGCAAATTTCGGCATCACGATCACGTTTCCGATCATGCTGGCCAGTATCGGGCTGGCAGGGGCGTACGGTTTCTACACCGTGTGTGCCGTGATTTCCGTATACTTTGTGGCCCGCATGGTGCATGAGACCAAGGGCCTTGAGCTCGAAGAAATGCAGGGCTGAGGAGATACCGATGACCATCACACGACGAGACTTTAACAAGGCAGGCCTTGGCGCCCTGTCGCTGGCCGCCATCGGCGGTGATGCCCTGGCCGGGCCCAAGGACATGATTAGAAAGGCGATTCCGTCATCGGGTGAAATGGTGCCGATTATCGGGCTGGGAACGAATCGGTACGGCGTTGGCGACGATGTCGAAAAACGTACGGTGTTGCGCGCCGCCCTCGCCCGCTTCCACCAGCTCGGCGGTACGCTTATCGATACCGCACCTATGTATCGCAGTTCGGAATCGGTGCTCGGTGATTTAATTGCCGATCTCGGCATTCGCAACGATTTGTTCGTCGCTACCAAGACAGACAAGAAGGGTGGTGCCGCAGCAACTTCGGCACAGATGGAGGAGTCGCAAGAGAAACTGAAGATAAAGACCTTCGACCTGATGCAGGTGCACAACCTGATCAACTGGCAGGAAGCGCTGCCGGTTCTGCGCGAATGGAAGCAGGAAGGACTCGTACGCTACATCGGCATCACGACATCGCGCGCAAACCAGTACCAGGAGTTTGAAAAAGTCC
Source organism: Gammaproteobacteria bacterium (assembly GCA_024639825.1). GTDB lineage: Bacteria > Pseudomonadota > Gammaproteobacteria > Steroidobacterales > Woeseiaceae > UBA1847. The sequence continues at coordinate 23,495 of JAHEGH010000019.1, read as the reverse complement.
TGCGACAGGAAGAGCTCGACTTCATCCAGATCAACTATTCACTCGAGCAGCGCGAAGCCGCAGATCGGATCCTGCCTCTCGCAGCAGACCGTGGCGCTGCGGTTATTATCAACCGCGCATTTGGCGGCGGACGAATATTTGACAAGGTCGGTGACCAGCCGCTGCCCGAGTGGGCGCAGGAATTCGGTTGCGAGAGTTGGGCACAGTTCCTGCTCAAGTATGCGATCGGCCACCCCGCTGCAACGCTGAGTATTCCGGGGATGACCAAGCTGCATCACGTCGAGGATAACTTCGGTGCGGCGCATGGGCGCCTTCCGGACCCCGCCGAGCGCGAACGCCAGGAAGCTTTTTACGACGCGCTCTAGGCTTTTGCTCGCTCTATGGCCTCGGAGATCAGGCGCTGGGCCATTTCCGTGCCGTGCCAGTCCCCGATCTTGACCCACTTGCCCGGCTCCAGATCCTTGTAGTGCTCGAAAAAGTGCTCGATCTGTTCCAGCGTGATGTCCGGTAGATCGGTGTGCGTCAGCACATCGTCATAGCGCTGGGTCAGCGCGTGCGATGGCACCGCGATGACTTTCTCGTCCTGCCCGGCATTATCTTCCATGATCAGCACACCGACGGGCCGCACGTTGATGACACAGCTTGGCACCAGTTCGCGCGTGTTAATGACGAGTACGTCAATCGGGTCACCGTCTTCCGATAACGTGTGTGGCACAAAGCCATAGTTGCCGGGGTAAGACATCGGCGTGTACAGGAACCGGTCGACGACGAGTACGCCGGCATCCTTGTCCAGTTCGTACTTGATCGGCTGGCCACCGAGCGGCACCTCAATGATGACGTTGACATCTTCGGGTGGGTTATTGCCGATGGTGATCGCGTCAATACGCATGATCCGGAGCTCCTGGTTAGGTCCGGCGGAATTCTAAAGGCGAAATCAGGTGTTTAACAGCACCGCCGCAGCGAGCAACAAAACGACGACGAGTCCCTGGAGCGCAACACGCTCCCACATGAATTTCTCGGCGTGCTCCTTGTCGTAGGTGCCACCCCGTGCCATGGAGCGCAGCCCCAGTGACAGTACAACCACTGTCGCGATAAGCGCGGCGATGACCAGTACGTTGACGATTGACATGGGTACCTCCTGAGATGACATACAAACGAGAATCTACCGTTTAACCATACGCCCGGGCCCACACCGCGCAATTGAGACATATACGGACTCCGACGACTTGCCGGTGAGCGCAGCACATCATAGAACGAATAGTGTGTATCGAAAGGGACTGCAAATAACGCATAATAGCAGGCCCTTCCGACTGGACTCGCTGGGAAGCAATAATGCAAGCGGTCAGATTCTGCATACTATGGGTGCTCGTCGCCGCGTCGCCTGCCTTCGCGCAGGCTGGACCGTGGGCCAATGCCGCGGTCGCCGTGGAAACGGCGTCGGTACAGGTCACGACGCTCGAATCCTCAGTCAAGGCCATCGGGACACTTACCGCCGAGGCGTCCGCCACACTGCGCGCTGAAGTCCCGGGGCAGATTCTGGCCGTGCATTTCCGCGAAGGCGAGCCGCTCGACCAGGGCGCAAAATTGTATTCGATTGAAGCCACGGTGCTCGAAGCCGAAGTCAACGAAGCCCGCGCCAATGTAAATCGCAGCGAATCGGCGCTCAAGCGTGCCGAGGGGCTCCGGGCGAAACAACTTATCTCCGGTACCGACTACGATGCAGCCCGTGCCAACTACGATGTCGATGTGGCGCGCCTGAGATCGTCAAGCGCGAAACTGACCAAGACCGTTATTCGTGCGCCGTTTGCCGGGTTCGCCGGCCTGAGAAGGATAAACGTCGGTGACTACGCAACGGTTGGCCAGGAGCTTGTGGATGTGGTGCAGCTGGACCCGTTGCGCGTTGACTTCAGCGTGCCGGAAACCCTGCTGCCGAAAGTAAAGTCCGGGCTCGGTGTCGAGATCACCGTCGACGCCTACCCCGACGAGGTTTTCGCCGGTACGGTAATAGCGGTTGCTCCGAAGGCCGATGTAGAGGGCCACAGTCTTGAAGTTCGTGCCAGCCTGCCAAACGAGGCACTTATGCTGCGGCCTGGCCTGTTCGTGAGGATCTCTATTTCGCTCGGCGCGAATCCCAATGCCATCGTCATTCCCGAGCAGGCAATCTGGCCCATCGGCCAAAACAAAACCGTGTTTGTGGTGAACGACGGTGCGGTGGAACAGCGTGTGGTCACAATCGGCGAACGCCAGCCCGGGTTTGTGGAGATCACCGCCGGCCTCAGTGTTGGTGAGGTCATAGTGACTGCCGGCCAAATGAAGCTGTATGACGGCGCCAGGGTCCGCTCTGTCGACGACGCCCCATCGGGCTCGCTCTAGTCCGCGTACTGGCCCATGCAGCTTCCGGAACTGTCTATTCGCCGCCCGGTTCTTGCAACCGTAATGAGCCTGCTCATCGTCCTGGTCGGACTGATTTGTTACGACCGACTGGCGGTCCGCCAGATTCCGAATGTCGACGAACCTATCGTCACCGTTGCGACCATCTATCCCGGCGCTAATGCCCAGGTCATCGAATCGCAGATAACCAAGCCGATCGAGGACGCGCTGTCGGGTATCGAAGGCATTGACTTCATCAACTCGGTCAGTCGCGCAGAGAGCAGCCAGGTAACAGTCCGTTTCAAACTGAACCGTGACCCTGACGCTGCGGCGAGCGACGTCCGCGACCGCGTGGCTCAATCGCGCCAGGCACTCCCCGAGGAGGCTAACGAACCAATCGTCCAGAAGCAGGAGGCCGATGCACAACCCATAATCTGGCTGGCCTTCTCATCCGACCGGCATGATCTGATGGAAATCGCCGATGTGGCGCTGCGCCTCGTCAAAGATCGAATCCAGACCATTCCGGGGGTGGCGGAGGCCCAGGTCAGGGGTAATCGCTACGCAATGCGCATCTGGTTGAAACCGGATCGGCTGGCCGGCTACGAGCTGACGCC
>JAHEGH010000019.1:5354-20411 GCA_024639825.1 Gammaproteobacteria bacterium | reverse complement strand
TGGCAATCGGACTTGTCGTCGACGATGCGATCGTGATGCTCGAAAATATCTATCGCCATATCGAGGAAGGCATGGAACCGCTCGAGGCAGCCCTCACCGGCAGCCGCGAGATAGCTTTCGCCATCGTCGCGATGACCATCACCCTCGCCGCTGTGTACCTGCCGTTCGTTTTCACCACGGGCCGTAGTGGCAAGTTATTTATCGAGTTTGCGTTGACCCTCGCTGGCGCTGTCCTGGTTTCCGGATTTGTTGCGCTTACGCTGTCCCCCATGATGTGTTCCAAGTTGTTACACCATGAAAAAAAGCACGGCCGCTTTTTTGAATTCGGCGAGCGCTTTCTCCGCGGCCTGGACCATGGTTACCAGTCGATTCTCGGCCGACTGCTAAACCGAAGCTGGCTGGTTGTGACTGCGGCTGCAGCAGTTGTGGTTGCGATGGGAGTCCTGTTTACTATGTTGCCGGAGGAGCTTGCCCCGGCAGAAGATACCGGCTCAGTAATGGGCATAGGCAGTGCCCCGGAAGGTGCGACCATCGACTATACGGACCGTTACGCACTGCAGATGGTCGACATGTTTGCGGAGCTCCCGGAACAGGAGCGATTTTTCAGTTTTTCAGGGTTTAATGGCGTTACCAATGCCATGACGTTTGTAACCCTGAGCGACTGGGATGATCGCGATCGCAACACGCAGCAGATCAAGAACTCGCTGTTTCCGAAGTTTGCCAACATCGCCGGCATCATGGCCTTCCCGCTCACGCGACCGCCGCTCGGGGTGCGCGACTTCGGACAGCCTGTGCGCTTCATCGTGCAGAGCACTCGATCCTGGGATGATCTGGACGCTACGGTGCAGCGCCTCATTGCGAAAATTGGCGAGAACCCGAACCTGATCAACCCGGATTCAGACCTCAAACTGAACAAGCCGGAACTCAAGATTGATGTCAATCGCGAGAAGATCTCAGCCGTTGGCGCCAGCGTCGTCAGCGTCGGCCACACGCTCGAAACCATGCTGGGTGGCCGCAACGTTACGCGCTTCAAAATTGGCTCGGAACAATACGATGTCATCGTACAGGTGGAGGACGACGCACGGCGCACCCCTGGGGATCTGAGTAACATCTTTGTGCGCGGCAGCGACGATACAATGATCCAGCTGCAGAACCTTGCCACGGTCACCGAAACGGTTGCGGCCAAGGAACTTAATCACTTCAACAAGATGCGTGCCGCTACCATCTCCGTCGGCCTGGGCCCCGGCTATTCCATGGGCGAAGCCATCGAGTGGCTTGAAGAAGCGCTGGCCGAAGTCGCACCCGATGCCCTGTACGATCTGGGCGGCCAATCGCGCGAGTTCCGTGAATCCGCTTCCGGGGCGATAACCATGATGGCCCTGGCGCTGTTGTTTATTTACCTTGTTCTTTCGGCGCAGTTCGAGAGTTTCATCGACCCACTGATCATCCTTGTGTCGGTACCACTGGCCATGTTCGGCGCGTTCCTGTGCCTGGTTGCGATCAATGCTGGCAACGACATGGGTTGGTGGCAAACCGTAACGTCGTGGAATATCTATACGCAGATCGGGGTGGTCACGCTGGTTGGGCTGATTGCCAAGCACGGTATCCTGATTGTCGAATTCTCAAACCAGCTGCGTGAGAGTGGCATGAGCAAGTTCGACGCAGTCCTGCAGGCCGCCAGTAAACGCCTTCGGCCGATCCTGATGACGACGGGTGCAATGGTGCTTGGTGCCATCCCCCTGGCATTCGCCAGTGGCGCGGGTGCGGAAGCACGCCACCAGATCGGATGGGTTATCGTCGGCGGCTTGAGTTTCGGCACACTATTTACGTTATTTGTCGTGCCCGTTGTTTACCTGTTGTTGGCCGGTCGACACGAAAAGACGGGGAACTAGATGCGACTTCCGCAGCGCTTTATCAAGCTCCCGCTCACGTTTGATCACGCACGGCTTGCTGAGGAGGCAAGGCAGTTTGGTGAAGAGCAATGGCGCGCCCATCCACAGCGCTTCGAGGGCAATTCGTCGCTGGTGCTGGTATCCACAAACGGTGAAGAGAACGACGATTTCTCAGGGCCAATGATGCCGACGCCAAAGCTGGCAAAGATGCCATATGTCCGCCAGGTAATGGCCAGTTTCAACACAGTCATCGGGCGCTCCAGGCTGATGCGGCTGACGCCGGGCGCAATCGTTGCACACCATACGGATTCTCACTACTTCTGGCGCAATCATCTGCGAATTCATGTGCCGATCCTCACTGAGCCGGAAGTCGCCTTCCATTGCGAGAATGAAAAAGTCCATATGGCCAGGGGTGAGTCATGGACGTTCAACAACTGGGTTGAACACGCGGTCGAGAACCGCTCCGACAAAACGCGAATACACCTTGTTATCGACACGGTGGGTTCGTCGTATATCTGGCGCATGATAGATGGTCGTGACTGCGAGTCGCGGCACATCGACTTCCAGCCGGGCGAAGATCCGGAGCTGCGACTTGAGAGTTACCAGGGCCTCCCCGTGTTACCAGCCAGTGAAATTACGGCCGACCTCAACGAACTTGTCGATGATCTTGAGGAGAACGGCAATGGTGCGTCTGACAACATCAAGCATCTGCGCCATCAGACGACGGATTTCCTCAAGGACTGGCAATCGGTGTGGATGGTTTCAGGCCCTACTGCCGGAGGATTTCCTGAATTCAAACGGCTGCGCGACGCCTATCGCAAGCACATAGATGCATTGCCCGAGACGGTGCTGATCGCGAGCAACGGGCGACCGGCGAACGAAGCCTTCGGCTACACCCTGGACGCGGTCCTTGCGCCGCAGAACCTGGTTGAGACATCAAGCGTCGGAGGCGCGACACCAAACCGGCCCCGCTTTGACCGGCCGGTATTTATTGTCGCCGCGCCACGATCCGGCAGCACCTTGCTATTCGAGACCCTCGCCCTGAACCGGGAACTTTGGTCCGTCGGCGACGAGGCGCACAAGCACTTCGAGAGTGTTCCGTCCCTGCGACCCAACGAGAACAATCAAAGCAATCGATTGACGGCCGACCTGGCCACTCGCGATGTTATCGATACAGTGCTGAATTCACTCGCGGCCGATCTGGTAAACAGCGACGGGCTATTGCTGCGAGACCTGTCGATTGCATCCAGGCCCGCCGAGCTTCGTTTTTTAGAGAAAACACCAAAGAACGCGCTGCGAATTCCGTTCATTCTCAAGGCATTCCCGGACGCTCGGTTCATCTTCCTCTACCGCGATGCGCGACAAAACATCAGTAGTCTGCTCGACTCATGGCGATCGCAACAGTACGTCACCTACGAACGCCTGCCCGGCTGGACCGGATCGCACCGTTGGTCACACCTGCTGTTCCCGGGCTGGCAGGACCTTACCGAGAGTTCACTGGCTGAAACGGTCGCACAGCAGTGGCAGGTTACGAATCAGACGATTCTGGACGACCTGCAGCAACTCCCTGACGAGCGCTGGTGCGCCATCGAATACGACGCATTAATCTCGGACACCATGAATTCACTGCGGCGGCTGTGTGAGTTCTCACAGATTGTATTTGGTCCGCGTATGGTCGAGGTCGCATCACAGCCACTATCGCCGTCGAAGTACACACTGACCTCACCAAGCCCCGACAAATGGAAGAAGAATGCGGCGGACCTCGAGCCCGTGATACCGGGGACCGAGGAACTCATGGCCAGGTTGCGCAGCCTGGGCTAGTCGATTGCGGGAACAGACTTGAGGTAGGCGGCAATCGCCTCTCGGTCCGCTGACGTCAGGTGCGCCATGTTCTCCTGCACGGCGACCATGGTGCCGCCGACCGTATCGAACTCCGGCGTGAACCCGCTCTCGAGGTAGTAGGCGATATCGCCAACTGTCCAGGACGCAATGCTCTCGCCGCCCGGCGTGATGTTGGGAATGCGGCCTTTGCCTTCCGGGCTGGCCGCGCCACCTAACCAGCGATCGTCAAGCAGGCCTCCGGAACGGCCACGCGGCGTATGGCATTCCCCGCAGTGTCCCAGTCCTTCAACCAGTTCACGGCCGCGCTCGACCAGCGGATCTCCAGCCGTACTCACCTTTACCGGTGCTGCATCAAGGTACAGGCGCTTCCAGGCACCGATGCCCCGGCGGACCGACCACGGAAACGACAGCGAATGGTCCTCGGAATGACCGGCTATCTCCGGCAGAGTATCCAGGTAGGCCTTGAGGTCCATGACGTCACTGGTGGCGGCCTTTGCATAGGAGGTGTACGGGAACGAGGGATAGTAGTGTTTTCCCGTCGGCGATACGCCCTGTTGCATGGCATTCACAAACTCCAGCATTGACCAGCCACCGATGCCATCCGCGTGCGGCGAAATGTTCGGTACGCGAAATACGCCGTAAGGCGATTCGAGTTCCATGCCGCCGCCGAGCAGCAGCTTGTCGGGGCCTTTGGCGCGCTTGCCGTTGACCGGCCTGGCATGACAGGACGCGCAGCCACCGGCCCAGAAAATGCGCTCGCCAGCGACTGCGTCAGGTACGTGATCCGGCAGCTTGCTCTCCGAAAAGCCTGACGGCGCAGTTACCCACCACGCCGCGAGCAGGAGAAGCACCGATGATGCGACGATATAACGGCGCATTAGACCCGTCTCGTCGCAGGCTTAGTCGTCTTCGATTCGGTAGCCGTCGTGGCAGTCTTTGCACTTGCCGAATACGGGGCCGATGACGGGCTTGGCATCATCCAGCGTTGCCGGGTTCGCTGCGATAGCGGCATCTACGGCGTCGCTCCACGCTACGAGCGCTGCATCGAAGCCGGCGCGATCTTCCCAGATAGCCGGGGCCGCTTCCGTGTCCTCGCCGGTTTCACTGCCCTCTGGGAACAGATCACCAAATCTTGCCGCGGCGCTTTGCCACGATTTCAGTGCCTTCATCGCGGCGGCATTGTCGTACTCGGCCTCACCCTTGAGCATGGGACCAACGACTTTTGCACCCTTCAGGACACCCTCCATCAGTTCATGGCGTTCCTTCTGCGGGCTGTCGCCAGCAACGGCGATTGAGGCGATGGCCAGTGCGGCCGCGAGAATTGGGAGTCGTAGCAAATTCTTGTTCATCATAAGTTTGGCTTCTCTCTTGAGTCGAAATGTCAGATCTGTGCCCGCGAAATCTACTACAAGTCGCCGGACTGTGCGATCCAGTCGTGAACAGTGGACTCGATGAAAGGCAATGGCGTCGAGGCGACCTCCAGCACAGTCTGGTTGAAATCACGAATATCGAACCGCTCGCCCAGTTTTTCCCTGGCCTCCTCACGCAGTGCGAGGATCTTCAGCTGCCCCAACTTGTAACCGAGAGCCTGTGCAGGCCACACTACGAAGCGCTCTATTTCCGATGTCGCGGTCGCCTCGTCGAGGCCCTCGACGCTCACCATGTAGTCGATCGCTTCTTCACGGCTCCATTTCATGGCGTGCATGCCCGTATCGGTAACCAGTCGAACGGCACGGTGCAACTCGGCCTGCAGGCGACCCAGATCGCCATAGGGATCATCGTCGTACAATCCCATCTCGGCGGCCAGCCGTTCGGCGTACAGCGCCCAGCCTTCCCCACTCGTGTTCGACCACAAGGCTTTCAGGATCGACGGAACTTCACGATCGATCGATGTCGCTCCATCGAGGTGATGTCCGGGCACAGCCTCGTGATAACTCAACGTCGGCAATGTCCAGCTCGGATGCAATGCGGTGTCGCGGAGATTGATGAAATAGTAGCCAGGCCGAGACCCATCCGGCGCGGGATTATTGTAGTAGCCGATCGGTGCAGATGCCTGGCTGAATTCCGGCACCATGTGGACCTCGACCTTATGGTCGGGTATCTCGCGGAACCACTCCGGCAATTTCTCGTACATGCCATCGACGTAGCCGCGCACATCGTTCAGTAACTCTTCCTTGCCTTCAGCGTTGTTCGCATAAAGAAAACGGGCTTCGACGTTGAGCTGCTGCATGCGTTCGCCCACGGTGCCTTCGGTGTAGCCCGCACCGTTCAGAATCGCGTTCATTTGCGCCGTAATGCGGTTGACCTCGCTAAGACCTGTCCGATGAATGTCATCTGCCGACAAATCCGAGTCCGTCATGTGACGGATCATTGCTGCGTACAATGCCTCACCATTGGGAAGCCGCCACATCCCTGCATCATGGGGTGCCGACGAGCGGACTTCCCCGAGGTAATCGGCGATACGCTGATACGCAGGCAAAACATCCGCATCGATGATGCGTAGCGCCCGATCAGCATAGGCCTCGGCCTCTTCGATACCCGCCTGCTCGAGTTTCTCGACGTACGACAGGTAAATCGGGTTCCGATCTGCGCCCGGCTCGATGAATGACTCGGCCACGGCCAGCGACTTGTCCACGATGAAATCCGGAGGGATAGCACCCTGTTGCACACCGTAGCGATAGCTCTCGAGCGCACCATTAAGAGCAGCACCAACCGTCGCCAGGCGTACCAGATACGTTTCCGCTTCCTCCTCGCTTGTCACCGGCTGTTGTGAAGTCAGGAAATTGGGAATGTCGACCGTGGGCCCGGAATTCTGGACGATCGGGTACGGGAGATACCAAAAGGTCCATGCCCCGGCAGTGGTTCCGTAGTCGACGAGCCGGGACGGCCCAAGCGCACCCTCAAACAAGGTTGTCAGCACTGCATGCGTACTTTGGCGACCGGCATCCAGAGACTCGGCATCGATGGCCATAAGCGCCGCCAGCGCGGCCTCGAGGGCCGCGTTGCGCGCCGCGTTGCCAGCGACCGAACGATCCATCATTCGGGTGGACGTTGCGGGCACGAGATCCTCAGAAATACCCAGCTGCGTCGCGGCTTCCGGCACATGGTAGAAATAAGCGGTCGTCATTTCAGCGACAGCCGCATCGAACCGCTCATCGGCCGACGGCGCTGCCGCAGCCGGCGTGCCCGGCTCGTCGGCTGGCCCGCAGGCCACGAGAACCGCACATACCACAATCGCAAAGCTGAACTTCATTTTCATAGGGACTCCCACGGATAGTCTGGTCCAATAGGGCACAGTATTCTGCACCTGTTGTTTTTCTTGTCGGCTAATCATACGCGTTAGGGAGGCTTACACCATGACCGATCAAAAGAAGTCACCGATCATGCCTGCACGAGTCGCGGACATTCTCGCCCGCGGTTTTGCGACGTGGGCTACCGACGGGGTTGACGAAGCGCTGCGCGCCCGGTTCGATGCCATCCGCATTCCCGTTGCCGGTGTACGCAACGTCCGCGTCTGGGGCCTGCAGGTTGATGACGAACGCGAACTGCCCGGTCACGAACGTACCAGCATTCCCGACGACGAAATCTGGGAGATCAACCTCGAAGCACTGAATGGCTCGCACTACGAGGTGGACTCAAGAATGCTGAGAGCGGCCGACTGAGGTTACCTGGACCGACCTTCTTTCAGGGCTCGTTCTTTTATCCGGCGCGCGGTGCCGCGAAACAACAACGCGTGCACGGGCAATGTGGCGTACCAGTACAACAATCCCCACACGCCTGCCGGGTGCCAGTAGGCCTGTACCGAAATCCGGCGCTCTGCGCCAAGATCGTCAACGGTGAACTCCAGCACTCCAGCGCCGGGCGCTCTCAATTCCATGAGGAACGTCAGTCTTTCCTCCGGCACACACTCGATCACACGCCAGGCGTCAACCACATCACCCACACGTAAGGCTGCCGGGTGGCGACGCTGGCGTCGAAAGCTGGGGCCGCCAACGAGCCAGTCCATTGCGCGCCGCAACCACCAAAGTCCGCGCCCATAAAAGAAATCGCCACCATTGCCAAACTGACACAATACGGTCCAGATATCAGCGGAATGGGCGGTCGTCACCGCACTGCCCTTCGCCTGTTTAGCGTAGTACCCATATGCCGGACTGAATTCCCTGCAGGCAACGGCGCTTTCGACCCAATGCGCCGGAAGTGCATGTTGCCGCTCGGCGCGAAGCGCCTCCTCGGCGGCGGCATCGAAGTCCAGCAGCTCCTGCGGAATGAGCGCCACGAGTCGCTGATCCCGCGCTATCACATCCTGCGTCAACCCGCCGATTAACGCCCGCGCCACGTTGGTAGGCACTGAGGTCACCAGTCGTAACCAGTAGGACGAAAGCCGGGGCGTCAATACGGGCACAGGAATGATGACAGGTCGTTTCCCGATAAGACGGGCGTAGCGCAGCATGATTTCTTTGTAGGTCAGAACTTCATTGCAGGCGACGTCATAGGTTTGGCCGGCCGTCTCGTCAAGTTTGGGAACGTCGGCGAGGTAGCGCAGCAGATTACTCAAGGCGATTGGCGTAGACCTGGAGAACACCCAACGAGGCGTGATCATGACCGGCAGGTGATTGACCAGGTCGCGAATCACCTCCCACGCCGCAGAGCCCGGGCCGATGATCATGCCGGCACGAAGCTCTGTCACCGGCACGGCACCGTCGCGCAGGATATCGCCTGTCTGTTGGCGTGACTGGAGATGAATGGATTGCGGATTGTCTGGCGTCAGCCCACCCAGGTAGACAATGCGCCGCACGGCTTGCCGCTCGGCCGCAGCGGCAAAATTGCGTGCTGCGAGCGCATCGATTTCCGGGAACGCGTTTCCCGCCGCCATGGAATGGACCAGGTAATAGGCTGTGTCGACATTCTGCAGCACAGCATCAAGTTGTTCGGGGTCCAGCGCATCCGCGCCATAGAGTTCAGCGCCCTCCCAGCCTCTGCCGCGCAGCACTTCGACGTTCCTCGAAGAGGCGCGCACGCTGCGACCCTCTGCAAGCAGAAACTCAACGAGATTTGTGCCGATATAGCCACTTGCGCCGAATACCAGGTCGGGCTTTGTTGTTTCATTTGTCATACATATCTACCGAATGCCTGTTACTACTTGTTACACAAAAGTGCTGCAATCCGCCCGCGTATCAGGGCAGGATAAACCTCTTTAAATTCCAGCGCGCGGAAAACCCGTGCGCCCGCTCTCTGGAGACCCCACATGCGCACCTTGCCCGGACTATTATTACTTATGACCCTGACAACCTCAGTATCCGCAAACGAGCCCCTGCTTGATCAGGATTTCCGTCGCCTCGCATCCGATGAGACCGTCAATCTTGGCGAAGAATACGGTGGCAAGGTGCTGCTGATCGTCAATACGGCGTCCAAGTGTGGCAACACGCCGCAGTACGATGGCCTTGAGAAGCTCTACCAGGATTACGGCGACGACGGCCTGGTTGTCCTCGGCTTTCCTTCAAATGACTTCATGGGCCAGGAACCCGGAACAGAGGAACAGATTCAGGAGTTCTGTCGCCTGACTTACAAGATCAAGTTCCCCATGTTTGAGAAGGTCACCGTGAAGGAAGGTGATGCGCATCCTTTCTATGAGCAACTGGCCGCGAAGGCCGGTACCTACCCAACCTGGAATTTCCACAAGTACCTCATCGGCCGGGACGGGCAGTTGATCTCGGAGTTCAGCCCGCGCACGCAACCGGACGACGAGCGCCTGGTTGAGGCAATCAAGGCCGCTCTCTAAGGCAGGACGCCGTTCAGGGAGATGACCACTCAATCTCAACCAGTATTTCATTACGGCGCATGAACCAAGGAGTGAATGGACTGTTGTAGCGAGCGAGGTACGGCTCCCCTGACAGGATAACGCCATCGTTTTCCAATGCGGCCAGCAGCGTGGATTCGTTCTTCTGATAATTGCTGGTACTCCAACGTCCAGAGTAGCGGCGCGCAGCAATAACGCGCGCCGGCTTCTCGACCAGCCTGATCCTGGTATCGATGGGCTTCGGCAATGTTTCCATTGTGTACCGGGATTCCATGAAAAACGCGAAGGTGTATTGCTCTGGCTCACCTTCCCCGCCTGCTTGTGACGTGACCGGCGCCGTCATCGACATTTTTGTCTCCGCCTCATTGTCGCCAAAAATATAGCCGGCAAGAATTCTGAACGCTGCCCGGCCAGGGTCACCGTCGTCTGCTTCGACATCGACCTCCGCAACGACATGCGGCACATACAGGCGAACCTCATAGTCATCATTCGACTGCAGGACTTCAAACTCGGGCTCTTCAATTGCCATTGCCGGCTGCACCATAAGAATGAATACGAAAAATGCGGTTAAACGGGAATTCAATTTAATTGTACTCCTGTGGCTTTAAGTCAGGGCTCAATAACCTGACCGTCCCAGGCAAAGCACCGCCCGGTATCGGCAGGGGTCAGGCGATCGACCACTTGCAGCAGCTGGCTGACGGACTGAGCCGTTGTAAATAACTGGCCCGCGGGAACTCGCCGCTGAAATGGTTTTGACAGGTTGGTGTCGACCGTGCCGGGATGCAAACCAACCACCACAGCCTGCGGAAAACGCCGCGCGTGTTCGATCGAAATGGTCTTTATGAGCATATTGAGAGCGGCTTTTGACATCCGATAGGAAGCCCAACCACCGAGGCGATTGTCCGAGATGCTACCCACCCTCGCAGACAGTGCCGCGAAAATCGTTTTTGCATCGCGCCGCATCAGTGGCAGGAAGTGCTTGGCTACCAGCGCCGGTCCAACCGTATTCACTCCCAGGACGTCCAGCATCGCTTCAGGACTGATGTCTGCAATACTTTTCTCGGGCTGGATCGAAAGGTCGTGGAGAATGCCGGTCGTGACAAATACGGCATCCAGGGGGGCCACTATGCTTGATGCGACTGCGGCTTCGCGAATACTGGTTTCGTCGAAAAGGTCGACTGTACCAAAACGAACTTTGGGATCGGAAACGTCAATCTCCGACCGGGACCATGCGTGAATATGCTGGACTCGTGCATCGGCACAAAGCTGATGCAGGAATTCGGCACCAATTCCTCCACTCGCGCCAATGATGGCGACGTTGGCGTTCGGCGATAGGCTGCTTAGAGATGGCACGTTAGTGTGACGACGAGGCGCTCGCTACGATCCAAATGGCAGCGTAGCAAGCCCCCCGTCACAGAAGGTTTCAGGACTGTGTAGGTGTGTAACCGTTTGTATCGGATTACCGCTGGTGGCGCGGTCAGGTTTGCTGATACTGCGCCTGCGCGACTCTCTACAGGCCCTTAACCTTGAACTTCTGGCCGCCCACGGCAGCCTCGTACATCAGACCGCCTTTTGCGAGCGTGAAGATAGCTACGCCGCTTTCATAGCCCGCATCAATTGAAGCACCCGCCGTAATCGCAACAGCCGATGCCTGCGCGCCAAGCTCGTAATTGCCTTTTTTGAAATGCTGGAGTGCCGCATCATCTTCAAAAAAGACGAACTCGCTGTATGCCTGTCCGCCCCACTGAAATCCGATAGACAACTGTGTCATTGTCACTTCCGCCGTTGGCGCGCCGTTTTCATAAAGCAGCCCCTTGCCTCTTGCCCCGCCGATGCCGAGACCTGCCTTACCAACCGTCGGAATTACGACGTATCCGGCGGCCGCATCAAAGTAGCGTTGCATTGTCTTGTCGCTCTCAAGCAGTGCATCAATGGCTGCCTGCCCCTTAGCTATGTCGTCTTCTTTCCCTTTTGGGTCCCAGGCTTGTGTTGACGTAAATGCGAACAACATCGTCAGGCAAATGCCCGTGGTCAAAGTGCGATTCATTTCTATTAACTCCATCGGTTCGGTGCCTGTGCAGCACTGTATGGTCTCGTGGTCAGGGTTGGAATCGTACCACCGAAACGGGAATCCTGGGACCTTTGTGCTGTTCGAGCATAGGTCTTTTGCCGGATTGTCAGGCGTGAATTCCCGATCTAATGTGAATTGAGCCAGGCGCACTGGAGAGGACGATGTCAAATGAAGAACCGATTGTCGGTGGCCATTCCCTGCTCAATCAGGTCGAGGGCGCCGAAAAACTGTTCCTGGCAGGCCGACGCAGTCGCGGGGCGGATCTCGAAAGCGCCGTCAAGATCTTCCTGGAGTTCCTGCGTGGTTTCGAGAGTTTTGACTTCACAGAACCCTGCGTCACTGTGTTCGGCTCGGCCCGCTTCGACCAGGACCATGAATATTGCAGGCTGGCTCGAAAAATGGGCGCTGCCCTCGCCGACGCTGGCTACGCCGTTATGACCGGCGGCGGCCCGGGCATCATGGAGGCAGCGAATCGCGGCGCAAAAGAGGCCGGCGGCCTTAGTATCGGCTGCAATATCCGTCTGCCCAAGGAACAGGAACCGAATGCCTACCTGGACAAGTTCATACAGCTCGAGCATTTCTTCATTCGCAAGGTCATGCTCGTCAAGTATTCATCAGCATTCGTCGTGATGCCCGGTGGCTTCGGCACGCTTGACGAAGCATTCGAGGTTGCCACACTGATCCAGACCGGCAAGTTGGAGCGCTTCCCAATTGTCGGTATGGGTCTCGATTTCTGGACTCAATTGCGCAGGTTCGCACGGGAGACAATGCTCGAGTCCGGCGTTATCAGCGAGGAGGATATTGCGTTCGTGCACCCGGTGACGAGTATTGCCGAGGCGTTGGAGATCATTCGGGCCTGAGTTTGTAACCAGGCACACTGCAACCTGCTATAAGTATAAAACGTCTCCGGAATCCTCTGTTATGCGCCATACAATCTTCAGGAAGGGCCTGATCGCCGTTACAGCCTTGTGTGTTACGTCAACGGCGTGCGCGCAAGCGCAACACGACAGCTACGAAGCGCTGTTTCAATCTGCAATCGAAGCAATCACGTGGGATTTCCACGAAGACTGGGCTTTCACCCTGACGTCGTCGGGCAAGGACAACCATCGCGTGGGCCGGTTCGATCCAAGAAAACCGGACAACGAACGCTGGACATTGCTCACGATTGACGGTCGTGCGCCGACGGATGAGGAGTCAGCGGAATATGCCGAGGATAGCCGCGACCACCATTTCGGTAACCGCGACGATGATGACGACGATGGTGACGACAACGCGATTGATATGGTCGAGCCTGGAACCTTGCAACTCATCGAGGAAACCGATGACTACTGGTTGCTCAGCTTCGTCCCGAGCAATCACGACCAGGAAGACGATGTCGGAAGCAAGGTCCTCGAGAGCATGCAGGGTACCGTCAAGATCATCAAAGACGGCGAGTATCTCGCCTCCATCGACATTCACAACGAAAAGCCGATTCGGCCAAAGGTCGGCGTCAAGATGAAAAAGTTCCTGATGCATATGAGCTTTGGACCAATAGCTGACGACGGCCCGGTCGTCATGCGATCGATGGACTTCGCCATAAAGCTGAGTGCATTCCTCCTGGTGCGAGTCAGCGAAGCCGAGTCAGTGGCGTTCTCGGACTTTGAGTACGCGGGCGAGTCGCTCTAGGCCGCTTGCCGCCGATGGCGCCCGAAGGCTCATTTCTGTAGTCTCTCCCGTCAGAATAAAGCGCTCGGGATTAATCATGAAACATCAGATTCTGCTGCTACTTGTATCGGCAATACTTCTCGGCTGCACGGCCGATACGGGCGACCGTTATAACGTCGACATCCGTTGGACCAGTTACGGCATTCCGCATGTCAAGGCGGATGACTGGGGTAGCCTGGGGTACGGGTTCGCATACGCTACCGCCACTGATGGTATCTGCGTGTTTGCTCGTGAAGTCGCCAGAGCGAATGGCACGCTGTCAGCCGACTTTGGTGCCTCCGACGAAAATCTCGCCAGCGACACGTTCCATCGCGCGATTATCACGCCCCAGAGGGTTCAAAAGAATGCGGCAGCCATGTCCGAGAACATGCGCAATTACAGCACTGGTTTTGTTGCCGGCTACAACCGATTTATTGATGACAGGCAAGAAACACTCCCGGCTGGTTGTGCCGGCGAGAAATGGGTTCGACCCATCAACGAACTCGAACTCGGCCGAATGTTCGTCGCTTTCGGCATTCGCTACGGCGCCGGCAACTTCGCAGCTGGAATCGCCGCCGCCGCACCACCGGGTGAACCGGTCGCCGCGATACAGCTTGACTACGACCTAACGCCGGGAATCGGCAGTAACGCGATCGCACTGGGCAGCGATCTTACACAGTCGGGCAAGGGCATCCTGTTCGGAAATCCACACTATCCCTGGGACGGTCCCGCACGCTTTCACATGATTCACACGACAATTCCGGGCGAGCTCGACACGATGGGTGCGAGCCTCTTGTCAGGAAGCTTTATCGCTATCGGATTCAATAAGGACATCGCTTGGACGCACACCGTATCGACGGCGCTCCGTATGACCTTGTTTGAGCTTGAACTCAACCCGGAAAACCCGATGCAGTATCGCTATGGCGACGAGTTCCGCGACATCGACATGATGGCGGTTTCGGTACCGCTCGCAGAAGGCCACAGTGAGCGCAGCGTCTATATGACGCATCATGGTCCCGTGCTCGTCAGCGACAGGCTGCCGTGGACACAAGCGCAC
Organism: Gammaproteobacteria bacterium; assembly: GCA_024639825.1. GTDB lineage: Bacteria > Pseudomonadota > Gammaproteobacteria > Steroidobacterales > Woeseiaceae > UBA1847. Next base: position 6,069 of record JAHEGH010000019.1, on the reverse strand, counting down.
GCTTTTGCAGTACGTGACGCAGTCCTGAACAACGACGCAGGGTTTTCCACCTACGAGGCAATGCAGACCGCTGCGTCTGTGACCGATGTCGAAGCGGCAATCAGCAAGCAGGGAATTTACTTCGTCAATACGATTGCTGCCGATCGTCACGGCAATGCGTTTTACGCGGATATATCGTCGACGCCGGGTCTCGACATGGACATCCTTACAAATTGCCGCCGCGACGTGGCCGGTTTGCCGCCACAGGTCGTCATACTCGATGGCTCGCGTCCCGAATGCGACTGGCGCGTCGATCCGCGGAGTACGGTCCCCGGAAACCTGCCAGCCGCGGATATGCCACGTGCAACAAGCACGCGCTACTTTACGAATTCAAACGACAGTTACTGGCTTTCAAACCCCGATAAACCGCTCGAGGGCTACCTGCCAACGATCGGCCCGGAAAGAACGGCACGCACGTTGCGTACGCGCGCCGGCCTCGTATTCCTCAATGAACGCCTGGAACAGGGCAGCAAGCTCAAAGCCGAGGATATCCAGTCACTTCTTCTGAGCCAGCGGCACTTCGGCGCGGAGCTGCTGCTCGACGACGTTCTCCCAATTTGTGAGAACGATGACGAAATTGCGATGAGCTGCGATGTGCTTCGCAGATGGGATCGCACAGCGAACATCGACAGCCATGGTATGCAGGTATGGACGGAATTCTGGGAGACCGCACGCC
>JAHEGH010000019.1:0-5254 GCA_024639825.1 Gammaproteobacteria bacterium | reverse complement strand
TGCTGCAATTTAAATACCGCTGAGAACCCGCCGTATCCGGATCAACATCCAACAGGAACCCTTGAAAATAGTCCCTGAATTCGCTCTCGAAATCCGCCTGACCGTAAACATCCCGGAGCCGATCCAGCATTAGTGGAAGAACGAGTGGGTTTCTGCCTTCATTCTGTTGCCCAACCAACTCACCGAGAACCTCAGTCACGTTGTAGTTTCCGCTGGGAAGCCGGTCCACAGCGCTACCAACCGGCTCGTAATAAAGCACTGCAAAGGGATCCGCCTCAACGCCTGAAGCGTTGATTAATGTAGACAGCGTCACACTGCCGAGCACATCAGCTGGAGCCACACCATCCTCATCATCAATTTTCGGATAATGTCTGCGTGACAATGAGGCCCAGCCTGGCTCGCCAATCGGCACCAGTATCTGGCGAAAGTCAATAACCCCGATCCGGTTATGTCCCAGGCTGCGGAAGTAGAAGACGGAGCCGGTAAAAATATCCTGCGAATACACGCTGCCGATCGTATAGCCGCCAGGGTCGACACCATTAATCTCGTGAACGGTATTCCCGACGACAATGGAATGACCAATCATCATATCTTCCACGGCGTGGGCATTGCCGATGGTCGCGGCGATGCCGCCCGCCATATTTGCTTTACCCAGTTCCGTGATCCGCGGTTTCCCAAGTACCTGATTTTCGACAATGGTGCTGCTCTTGACCTTCATGTGTCCGTTGGACATATAGAGACCGCCACCTCGCCAGTACCCGATATCCAGCAAACCAAACAGAAAACCCGGGAGTGCCGGCGGTTCGACAAGATTCCTGGCGATGGTGCTATTTTCTACATGAATTCTGGTAGACAGTCCGATACCGCCGCCATCCGAGTACACACCACCACCGTAGGCAAAAAGTCCGGTAATTCGGTTTTCGGTGATCGCTGACTGATTAATCGAAGAAACATCAAGACTGGTATCACGCCCACCGACGGAAAAGACGCCTCCACCAGCCGCACCTCCCCCGTAAACCGTATTGCCACTGACAATACAATTGTCCATCACAACGGTGTCTGCGTAGACTCCACCGCCGTACGCCCCACCGTCACGCGACGTATCGGTATCGTCACCCACCGCATGATTATCGTAGATGGCACAATCGATTAAGGTGGCCACTCCCCAAACGGCGAGTCCCGCGCCTCTTGCAAGCGTCGAAGTCTGATTGTCGTCCGGGTGCTGGCCAACATCCGCCGCCACATCAAAAACACTGTTGCCGCCCGTAATCGCAACGTTGGTAAGTGCTAGATTACCGGACACCGCGAGGACCCTGGCGGAATCTGCACCGCCCCAATTCACTGTGATGCCATCAGGAAGATTCGACGCATCGATAACCACGTTCTTATCGGCGAAGAGTGCTGATTTTCCGTAATCCCGGTCGAAGTAACCCACGAGATACGAGATATTGTTGGCGTCGTCAAAGCCCATTACCTCGCCGACAAGAACGGTGTGCTCTTCACCGACGAAAATCAGATTGATCGTGCTGCCGCTGAGGGTTGGATCGAAAGTGATTCTCTGACCCGAGGACGCGGACGCGAGAGCAGAGCGCAGCGTTACCGTTCCGGCCGGAGGCGACGCATCGTCCAGCAGGCTATTGACGACAACGGCAGGTAACGACGAACCGTCCCCGCCTCCTCCGCCTCCTCCGCATCCGGAAAGTCCTGTCAGCAGCACCAGACACCATAGTGCGAATCCGGTAATCGGGAAGGAATCACGATCAACGCGCCGGTTGCGTTTCATTGCAGATCTCCAGAAGCCACTGACCCGCCTTGCATAACGAGTTCAGCTCTATATTGGCAGGCTATACACATTGATGCGCCGCCGAAATCGGTGTTTTCCGCTGCGCGACTGCAAGGGAGTCCTCGGCGGAGGATGCTCTGCAGCTTTTTAACCCGTGCGTTGGCACCGCCAATCGTTGCCGCAATTTCGACACCACGATCGCCTCAAGAACCGGAATTCAGGAGGAGGTTCTACTTGTGACATACTCCGCACATGCACAACTTCTTTTCCGAACTCAAGCGCCGCAACGTCGTCAAGGTCGGCGCCGCGTATGTGATCCTGGCCTGGCTCATTGCCCAGGTCGCCGAGCTTGCGCTCGACAGCTTCGAAGCACCGAGCTGGGTCATAAAGACTATTCTTCTGCTGCTGGCGCTCGGGCTACCGGTAGCACTTCTTTTTGCCTGGGTTTTCGAACTCACACCAGAAGGCATCAAGCGAGAAAAAGATATCGAGCACGATGAGTCCGACGCTGTCCACAGCGGACGCAAGCTGAGTTACGTTATTGTCGCAGCCGCCGTGCTCGCTGTAGGTTTCTTTTTTTGGACCGAACGCGATGACCGCGAGGAATCGCCTGCACAGATCTCGGAGACGGTCGAGGATCGGTCGGTTGCCATCCTGCCTTTCGTCAACATGTCACCGGACCCCGCACAGGAATATTTCTCGGATGGGATCACTGAGGAAATCATCAACGCAGTCGTAAAGATTCCCGGCCTCTCGGTACCGGCGCGCACGTCGGTTTTTGCATTCCGGGATCACCGTGGCGACGTCCGCGAAATCGGCGCCAGTCTCAATGTCGCCCATGTTCTCGAAGGCAGCGTGCGTTCGCAGGGTGACCAGGTACGCATTACGGCACAGCTGATCAAGGTAAAGGACGGGTTTCACCTTTGGTCCGAGACCTTCGACCGAAAGCTAGAAAACATATTCGCGGTACAGGAGGAAATTGCTGCGGCAATTGCCGAGGCACTGGTCGGTGAGCTTGGTAACGCCATTGAAACCGTGCCAAACCAGACGCGCAACATGGCAGCTTACGATACCTATCTCAAAGGTCGGGCTGCACTGCGAAGTCGTGAATCCGAGGCCGTCACCTTGCTCGAACAGGTGACTGTAGCCGATCCGGACTTTGCCCCGGCCTGGGCCGCGCTGGCGATTGCCTACCAATCTGTTCTCGAGGACTATCAGAAGGGAATTGATACCGCGCGCAAGGCGCTCGCACTGGACGCAGACAACGTGGATGCGCTGAATGCTATGGGGGCGGCGCTTCGACAGCAGCGCCGATGGCTGGAGGCCGAGAAATATTTCGACAGGGCGCTGGCCATCGACCCGAATTCAGCCGAACTCCTGGAAGACTACGCGGAGTTCCTGAGCCTGGTCGGACGAACTGAGGAAGCGCTTGTAATCACGAGCCGCGGCATGGAGATCGATTCTCGTCTCGTGCCGCTGGTGTTCGCGCACATGGATGCACTGGCCGCCAACGGGTACCACGATGCAGCGCGTCGACTGGCGCAGGAACTGATAGATCTGGATATACCCGTTGACCGCATCTTCCTCGAAACGTACATGCTGCCAATTCTGCTGAATCCGGCTCTGAAACCCGGACCAATCAGTGCCGCAGTCCCAAGTTCCTACTCCGATGGAACGCCTGCGCTGGTCATAGATATGAATAAAGCTGTGGCCAGGGTCATTGACGGGTCGCAGGATACGGAAACCATCGAGGCACTCAAATCGTTCTATCCGATGATGGATATTCAGCCCGGCAAGGCTACCGGGTTAGAGGCGAGCTATTACGACGCGCTTCCTGCCAGGTCCGCGCTGGTGCTTTTGAAAGAGCTTGATTTCGTTATCGAGCACGACATTTGGTGGGCCAAACAGATCGATCGATTTCCACATGAATTCAACTGGACCCCGTTTTTCGCCGAACTCAGAGCCCACCCGCGTTTCGGCGAATACCTTGAGGCCGCCCAGATCATTGCCTATTGGGATGCGACCGAGTGGCCGGACTGGTGCGAGCGTGGCTCGGACGGAAGGATACGCTGCCGGTAAGAATGCAAAAGGCCCCAAAAGGGGCCTTTCTCATTTTGGCGGTGGCGCGAGTCCCTGGCGAACGATGCTCTGTCGCCGTTAAGCCTCATGCTTCAAAGGCGCAAGGCGGGTAGGTAAAGAGCAAAGCTGATACCGATTGTTTCATAATGGCTTCGGTAGCAGCATCGACACCGAATACCGAGAGGTCCGGAAGAGATTCAACGGGTCTGCCCGTAATGATTTGATAGAAGACCAGCGCGGTCAGAAGCAAACCTGTACTGGATGCATGATTGCCGTCGGGCATATGGAGGATCAAAGACGGATCCTGGAATATGACCTCATCCCAAACAAGGCCCACAGGCGCTACACAAGAATTTTCACGCGAGGCAATTCCCGAATGCAGATCCCACAAGGTCCTGCCTTCCCAGCTATTGTTTCTTCTTGGGTGCTCAGGGAACAGGATCGGCGTTGCGCCCTGCTCTTTGCTTCCCCTGATCCAATATTCGGCAGCGGCGGTTGGATAGGTCATGGTTCCCGTTGTCGAATATTTCTGCCCCTGCAGAATTACATGGGTCCAGGCCTCGCTTTCAAGCGTCTGCTCAGCGCGACCATCATCTACCATGTCAGACAGGAATCCAAAGCTTACCGAGGACCGCACATCGATCGATTTGTCGGGTAGACCCAGCGCCAGAAGTTGCTCCAGGACCGGATGCAGTCCTGCAGCATGGCTGTTCCCCATAAGTAATATTTTATAGGCACTCGCTCCGGAATTATCCGTCAGTGGTTGTGACGTCGAATACCTGCTCATTCCACTTGAGCCCGAAGGATCACCGAATTCCGGCTCGCCAACAGCGGGACGGCCAGAGTCTCCGCAGCCCGCCAGAAAAACAGCACCCACAACTATCAGGATTTCTTTCATCGTGTCGAGGCAGAACCTTCACCGTGTCAGAAAGAGTTAGTGTGTGGGCTCGGACTAATGGTTCCGTCGAATTTCAGTATTGGCAGGGTGTGGCGGAGAGGGTGGGATGGGCGCTACGCGCCCAGGCATGCCGCTGCGCGGCTGTGTTTGTCGAACAGGGTCCTCATCCTCAACCGCACTCGGCCGGAAAACAAAATGGGCCCCACAAGGGGGCCCATTTCTGTTTTTTGGCGGTGCAGCGAGTCCAGTGCGAACCACGCTATCGATCATTCGCGCACTTTACGCCGCCTCGCTTTTCGCCAGGGCGTGCACATCGGAGGTTGTTAGTCGCTGGCCTCCAATGGCCCAGTCACCGCTTTCGAATTCATTGATACGGACCCAGGTAACCTGGCGCATATTTTCGCCTTCAACGGCGACCACAGCCTCGGTGACCTGCTCGATCAGGGCTTCTTTCTGATCGGGCGTGAATACGTTCTTGATTACGTCGATTGTTA
>JAHEGH010000018.1:10423-46958 GCA_024639825.1 Gammaproteobacteria bacterium | reverse complement strand
TGCCAGCGCGCTTTGCAAGCCTGCTCACATCTCGTACAGTGGTAGTCGCTGTGTTTTGGGGGTTACCAGATGAAGCGAAAAATCACTCGCCGGGATTTTCTGAACGGCACACAGGTCGCAGTCGGTGCATCGCTCCTCAGTCCCTGGGCTGAAGTTTTCGGTACGGATGCCTCAAAATTCCGCCTTGGCTCCGACTATTACCCGCCCGCGAAGACCGGCCTGCGCGGCAGCCATAATGGCTCATGGGAAACCATGCACGCGCGCGTCTCCGGCACCACGTGGCCAGTGGGACCGATTGACGAAGACTATGACCTCGTCGTCGTGGGTGGTGGCATAAGCGGGCTTTCTGCCGCGCACTTTTATCGCCGCGAACATCCATCAGCACGCATCCTGGTACTCGACAACCACGACGACTTCGGCGGCCACGCCAAGCGCAATGAGTTCCAGGTCAACGGACAAACACGAATTGCCTATGGCGGCACCGAGTCGATCGACACACCCTCCGACTACTCGGATATCTCCAGGGCTCTGCTCGAGGACATCGGTATCGATGTGCAGAAGTTCTACGGCTATTTCGATCAGGACTTGTACGACAAGATGGATCTCTCCTACGCGATTGCCTTTGATCAGCAGACCTACGGCCGACAAAAGCTCGTTACCGGTTATGGCAGCAGGCCGTGGCAGGAGTTTGCGGCAGAGACGCCGATGAGTGAAAAAGCGAAGGCTGACTTCGTGCGTGCGTTTACCGAAGAGCGCGATTACCTTCCCGGCATGAGCCGCGAGGAAAAAGTGGCGAAGCTCAGTCGGATCAGCTACCGCAGTTACCTTCGGGACTACGTCAAGGTTGACGAGCAGGTGCTCGAAATGTACCAGCGCTGGGGCATGAGTTACTGGTGCGTTGGCATGGACGAGGTCCCCGCCATTTACATTCTCGGCTATACGGACGGCGGTGGTATGCCGGGGCTCGAGCACACGCTGCCAAGAAAAGGTGGGCGTGGCAGCGAACCGTATATCTTTCACTTTCCGGACGGCAATGCCTCAGTTGCCAGGCTCCTGGTAAGAAGCCTGATTCCCGAGGCTCTGCCGGGTTCAACGATGGAAGATAGCGTGACAGCACGCCTCGACTACAGCAGGCTCGACCAGGACGGCGCGTCGCTGCGGATTCGTTTGAACAGTACCGCGGTTAATGTCGCCCACACAGCTGACTCGAAAGCGGTCCACGTAACCTATGTACATTCCGGCAACGGCCACACGGTGCGGGCAAAGAAATGCATTATGGCCTGCTATAACAGCGCGATCCCTTATATCTGTCCTGATCTGCCAGAAAAGCAAAGAGCTGGCCTCGCTTACAACGTCAAGATACCGCTGACCTACACGAAAGTGATGGTACCGAACTGGCGCGCATTCGCTGATCTGGGGGTTCGTTTTGTCTATTACACAAACGATTTCTACAAGCAGGTAGAGCTCGATTACCCGGTATCGATCGGCGATTACAAGTTTGGCACCGACCCCGATCAGCCGATGGCGTTGCACATGTGCCATGTCCCCTATTTCGATGACATCCAGGGGCCCGAGCAGTGGCGAGCAGGCCGACGCAAACTCCTCGAGACGCCGTTTTCAACGTTCGAACACCATGTACGTGATCAGCTCGACCAGGCACTATCGGGCGCAGGCTTTGACGCAGACAGGGACATTACGGCGATCACCGTTAATCGCTGGGCGCACGGCTACGCCTACAGTCCGGACCTGTTGTGGGAACCCAAGTACGACTCCGACGCAGACAAACCCTGGGTTATCGGGCGGCAGCCGTTCGGACGGATCAGTATCGCAAATTCCGATGCCGGCGCAGCGGCAAACACGAACTCCGCGATCATCGAGAGTTATCGCGCCGTGCAGCAAGCACTGTCGAAATAGTACTGTCTTCTCAAGGATGTCGAATCGCCCAGCCCTGGCAATCGTCGAAAGACATCCCTCAACCGCCAGGCATTACTGCCCCGAGACCCTTGTTGAGCACCATATGCAGCCAGATGCTCAGGACGTAGCCAAGCGCTATAGCCGGTGTCCAGCGCAAGTGTGTGAAAAACGTGTATTGCCCACGAGCCTGTCCCATGAGCGCAATGCCCGCGGCCGAGCCGATAGACAACAGGCTGCCACCCACACCGGCCGTCAGTGTTACGAGCAGCCATTGTTGAACACTCATCGTCGGGTTCATTTCCAGGACCGCAACCATGACCGGGATGTTATCGACGAGCGCGGATATCACACCCACTGAGACGTTGGCGATGGTCGGACCGAGCTCACCGTACATGTAGGCTGAGAGATGCGACAGGTAGCCGATAAAACCCAGTCCGCCAACGCACATGATGACGCCAAAGAAGAACAAGAGCGTATCCCACTCCACTCGCGATACTTCGCGAAACGTATCGAACGGGGATGTGTCTCCAATCTCGCCGTAATGCTCACGATCAAACTCGGTTGCCTTGTGCGTGATCCGCAGGTAGTACCCGAAGAATTTGAGTAATGCGAGACCGGTCATCATCCCCAGAAATGGCGGTATGTGCAGGAAGTTGTGAAAAGACACCGCAATCGTAATTGTGCAGACAAACAGGAACATGATTTGACGTGCACCACGCTTCAGAGCGACCGCATTATCCGTTTCATTGCTCGTGGGAATATCCCTGGGGATCGCAAGCGACATGAGCGCCGCCGGCACGGCGAAGTTCACGACGCTGGGCAAAAATAGCGCGAAAAACCCTCCAAAACTGACGACGCCACGCTGCCACACCATGAGCGTCGTGATGTCGCCGAAGGGACTGAATGCTCCGCCCGCATTGGCCGCCACTACGATGTTGATACATGCGATACCGATAAAGCGGGGATTCCCTTTGCCAACGGCCATAACAACAGCGCACATGACCAGCGCCGTCGTCAGGTTGTCGATGACTGGCGACAGAAAGAAACTCAGCAGCCCGGTAATCCAGAACATCCTGCGATACGTGAACCTGCGCTTGGCCAGCTGGTCCCGGAGTGCCAGGAAAACGTTGCGCTCACTCATCGCGTTCACATAGGTCATCGCAGTGAGTAAGAACAGGAAGAGCTGCGCGAACTCGGTCAGGTAATCATGTATCGCCTCTGCCGCCGCGTGAGGACGATCGGTCTCGGCATACTGGTAGGCGATGAGGGCCCATATGATGCCCGCCGCGAGCATCACCGGCTTTGATTTTCGGAGGTGCGTGAACTCTTCTGTGACAACAAGAGCATAGGCCGCAACGAATAGCACGATTGCGGCTACACCTACCCAGTGTGTGGTCAGGTCCATGGGTCTGGCTCTTTCTTGGTTGACGGTAGCCTTGGTCGCCATAGTACCCAATTCGGCTCCAATACTGTGATGCTTATCACATGGGTTCCTAAGGTTCTCTTAAGGTTCGCTCGCTAATCTGGCCGCCACTCTGGATGACATGCGGGATTGATAATGAACACAGGCGAAGCACAAGGGTCCTACCGGGCATCACGAGCCGCCCTGCGGCGGTATCGCGAGAGCGATCTGGCCGGGCTGGAGCTCTCGCTGGCCCTGGTCTCGGAGTGTTCACCGGACCGTCTGTCAGCGGAGCAGGCCATCACGCGGAAGTTTGAACGCGCTTATGGCGCACACCTGACACACTTCCTGCCCACCCTGCTGCGGCTCAACGTGGCGGATGAGCTGGGCGCGGTGGCTGGAATACGCACCGCCAAGGGAAATTCCCTGTTCCTGGAGCAGTACCTGGACCGTCCTGTCGAGCAGGCAGTAGCCGCTCGCTTCATGACACCCGTCGATAGGGACCAGATTGTTGAAGTTGGCAACCTCGCGGCGCTTGTGCCGGGCCACGCTTACACGTTGTTTGCCGTAATGGCCACTGTTCTGAGCCGCGCCGGCTACCGCTGGGTGGCCTGCACGGCGACACCGCAGGTTGCATCGATGCTCGAGAAACTTAACTTTTCCGCACAAACCATCTGTCGTGCAGACCCCGCCCTACTGGACGAGGGACTGGATGACTGGGGTAGTTACTATTCATCCCGGCCCCGGGTTATGGCAGGTGACGTGCAGCTTGCCGCCGAGCAGGCGGCGGCCAATCCGAAGATTGCGCGGCTGATTCGCAAGCTCCACCTGCCCATCCTGCAAATGGCCTCGAGCCTCAGAAGTGCCGGGTAATGTCGTCCTCACTATTCGACCAGCTGCGGGAATCGTCTCCGACCACTGAGTTAGCGCTCGAGTCCGGAGCGGCGCGCCTGGGGCTGTCAGATCTGCAATCCCGCTCCGAAAGCCTGGCGCAGACTCTCCAGCAACTGGGCGCAAAACGTGTTGCGGTTTACGCAGACAACGGGATCGACTGGATTGTTGCCGACCTCGCCTGCCAGGTTGCGGGCCTGACGATTGTTCCCTTGCCGCTGTTTTTCTCCGCGGAGCAAGTACGCCATACCCTAGACTCAAGCAGCATCGATACGGTCATTTCGGATCGCGACTTCGGGACCATTGCCGCCGATGCGGAGCTGGCTCCTGCCGTCGGTCCCCTCCCTGCGGTAACCGATCGCATCTATCAGTTGCAGCCCAGGACATCGCACGCTTTACCCCCCGGCACGCAGAAAATTACGTTCACGTCCGGCACCACGGGTACACCGAAAGGTGTATGCCTGTCTGCCTCACAGCAACTCACACTCGCTGCGTCGCTGGTCGCAGCGATTGGCCTGGAGGCACCCAAACATCTTTGCGTCCTGCCTCTGAGCACGCTTCTCGAAAACCTCGCCGGTGTCTATGCGCCGCTGATGTCCGGCGGAACCGTCATAGTCCCCACGCTTGCGGAAGTCGGCCTGACCGGTTCGTCCGGCCTCGACGTCAATCAGTGGCTGACCTGTATCGGGCAACATCAGCCCAACAGCCTGATCCTTGTTCCGGAGATGTTGCGCGCCATGACATTGGCTGCCGAAGCGGGTTGGCCGGTGCCATCATCTTTGCGATTCGTCGCCGTAGGCGGAGGCAAGGTGGCGTCTGACTTGTTGCGGCGCGCACGCGCCACCGGGATTCCCGCCTACGAGGGCTATGGCCTCTCGGAATGTTCGTCGGTCGTTTGCCTGAATGCACCTGGTGCCGATCGGGTCGGCGCCGCAGGGAAGCCGCTATCGCATGTGGCCGTGAACATCGAAGATGACGAAATCGTCGTGCGCGGCAGCACCTTCCTTGGTTACGTCAACCAGCCCGACACCTGGGGTAACGACGAGGTGCGCACAGGCGACATCGGGCACATCGATGCGGACGGATTTGTCCACGTCAGCGGGCGCCGAAAACATCAGCTGATCACGAGCTTCGGTCGCAACCTTTCCCCGGAATGGGTCGAGAGCGAATTACTTGCCGCGCTGATTCTTGATCAGGCTGTGGTCCTTGGCGATGACCGTCCGTTTTGCGTGGCCCTGGTGGCCCCGCGCGACACCCTGTGCAGCGACGCCGACATCGCAAGCTGGATTAACGCAGTCAATCTGCGCCTCCCAGACTATGCCCGCATCGGCGACTGGTTTCGATTGCCTCGCGCGCTCGGCGTCAACGACGATTTACTGACCGAAAACGGCACGCTGAAGCGCGCCGAGATCGAACAAACCTACCGTCATGTCATTGACGACATGTACAACATCCGTAAAGAGGTATCGGGTCTATGAATTTCCACGATCAACTGCAGAACGCGACAACGAACGATCGCAACTATCTGCTTACATCGCCAATCATCAACCGTTGCATGAGCGGCGACATCACGCTTGAGGACTATGTGGAGTTTCTTTCGCAGGCCTATCACCACGTCAAGCACACGGTACCTCTGCTCATGGCTGTCGGTGCACGTTTGCCCGAGGATAAGGAGTGGTTGCGCGAAGCGGTTGCCGAGTACATCGAGGAAGAGCTGGGGCACCAGGAGTGGATACTCAACGACATCGCCGCCTGCGGGTTCGACAAGGAGGCTGTCCGTGCATCGCGTCCCTCTGCTGCTACTGAGCTTATGGTCGCGTATGCCTACGACACGATTCACCGCGTGAACCCTGTCGGTTTCTTCGGCATGGTTCTGGTCCTTGAGGGAACCAGCGTTACGACAGCCGACAAGGCTGCGGACGCCATCCAGAAAGCGCTTGATCTTCCTGCTCGCGCGTTTACTTATTTGCGCTCGCACGGCTCTCTCGATCAGGATCACATCAAGTTCTTCGAGGGTCTGATGAACAGGATCGACAATGAGAATGACCAGGAGCAGATTATTCATAGCGCCCGGATGTTCTATCGACTGTACGCCGGTATCTTTCGCTCAATCGGAACCGGCATTGCGCTGGCGGCCTGAGACCATGACCAAGCAACAGGACATGACGGTCGTTTTGACCGGCGCCAGCGGCGGGATTGGACGGGCCACCGCCGAGAAACTCAGCGCCGCGGGCGCCCGCCTGATTCTCGTTGGCCGACACCGTGAGAAGCTTGACGCGCTGATTCATGATCTTGACAACGACGCTCATGTGGCGGTAATCGCCGACCTCGGCACAGAGGACGGGCGGCACCACCTGCGGCAGTATTGCGAATCACTTGGGTCGGACGGGATCAGCGTACTGGTCAACTGTGCCGGGATTAACGAGTTCGGCTTGTTCGAAGAGCAGTCGCAATCTGCCGTTGCCGATACGATCAATATCAACCTCATCAGCCCCATGTTGATTTGCCAGGACCTGCTGCCGTTACTGCTGCGTCGCGGCAAGGCCCAGATCGTGAACATTGGCTCAACGTTTGGCAGCATCGGCTACCCGGGCTTCAGCGCATATTGCGCCAGCAAATTCGGGCTGCGCGGTTTCACCGAATCGCTGCGGCGCGAGCTTGCGGATTCAGGTGTACAGGTCTCCTACATTGCCCCTCGCGCGACCCAGACCGACCTCAACAGCCAGAAAATCGTTGCCATGAACAACGAGCTTGGGACCGCCATGGACCAGCCTTCCGTCGTTGCGGATGAGGTAATTCGGGTAATTGGCAAACGCTCGCGACTCGACAAGTACATGGGCTGGCCGGAGAAGTTCTTCGTGAAAATTAACGCGCTGCTTCCAGCACTGGTGGACAGCAGCCTGCGCAAGCAGTTGCCGATCATACGGCGATTTGCGAAACATGAAATCTGAAAACAGGACAAAATGATGAACACAAATATATTGAAGACACTGGCTTTCCTTGTGCTGATATTGCCGGCAGTAACGTTTGCAGAAGTGCCTGGCGAAATCGTCGCAGGATTGCAGGCGGACTGGGCGGTCGCGAACTACCAGCTGACAGGCGATGCACAAATCAAGGCCTACGAAGCGCTGATCGAGCGTGCCGATAAAGCGGCCGCCGAGAATGTCGGATCGGCCGAGATCCTGGTCTGGAATGGCATTATCAAGTCCGCTTTCGCCGGCGTGAAAGGCGGAGTGGGCGCTCTTTCCTATGCCAAGCAGGCGAAGCAAAGCCTCGAGGCGTCTCTCGATATTGACGACCACGCGCTGGACGGTTCCGCTTACGCAAGCCTGGGCACTCTCTACTTCAAGGTACCGGGCTGGCCGCTGGGTTTTGGCAACGACAAGAAAGCCGTACAATTTCTCAAAAGAGCACTTGAAATGAATCCGAACGGGATTGACCCGAACTACTTCTATGCGGACTATCTGCGTGAGAAGAAGGATTTTGAGAGCGCTGAAGAGTACCTTCTGAAGGCGCAAAACGCTGCGCCGAGGGCAGACCGACCCGTCGCTGACTCCGGGCGCCAACAGGAAATCAGCGCGGCACTGGCTGATGTACGCAAGAAGTTGCAGAACTCCAGGTCGTAAGACGCGGGCTGGCCGCCGTGAACAAGAAAGTGAACTATGCAGATACTTCTCGTCGAAGACGACCGGTCACTCGCCACCGGCTTGTGCAAAGCCCTCCGTAGTGAGGGCTTTATCGCGAATCATGTCGCCGAGGGGAAGGCTGCGTTACACACGATCAGCGTGGACCCGCCCGACATGGTCGTTCTCGACCTCGGTCTGCCCGACATGGACGGGCTCGATGTTCTCAGGAAAATTCGTAGCTCGGGATCGTCTGTTCCCGTCCTTGTCCTGACGGCAAGGTCCAGTATCGATGCGCGTGTTTCGGGCCTCGATGCCGGCGCCGATGACTATCTGCCAAAGCCGTTCGAGATTCCTGAGCTAATTGCCCGTCTGCGCGTCATCGAACGGAGACTTAGCGCCACAATCGATTCCCGCATAGAGGTCGGCGATGTCGCGCTCGACACCATTGCTCGGCAGGCATTCTATAAAGGCGAGCCGGTCGAACTCGCAAGGCGCGAATACACGGTGTTGAAGTCATTGGTCGAGAACAGCGGTAAGGTCCAGACCCGCGATCAACTCGAGTCGCGTCTCTATGCCTGGGGAGAAGAAGTATCAAGTAACGCGCTCGAAGTGCATGTTCATCACCTGCGCAAAAAATTCGGCAGCGATTTCATCAAGACAGTTCGCGGCGTCGGCTACACCGTCAGGAAACCGTGAAGTCCATTCGACTCTACCTGATCATGTCGCTGCTCGCTGCGGTGACGCTCGGCAATTTTGTTGCCGCAGTATACGGTTATAAAAGCAGCATGGCCGAGACCGAGGCGCTGCTCGACAACCAACTTGCAGACACGGCGGCCATCATGCAGACGATGCGGCCGGGCACGCATAGAGTATCTCTTCCGCCATCGGAAAGACTGGCATTTCAAATCTGGACCGCGGACCAGAGACTTGTACAGCGCTCGGAAAACAGTAGCCAGACCCCCATCACCAGGCTGGAAGAGGGATATCGGGATGAGAATTTCGAGGGATACCGCTGGCGAGTCCTCAGCCAGTTCGATGCAGATGCGTCGCTATGGCTAATGGTGGCAGAACGTATCGACATTCGCATCGATCTTGCCGATGACATCATTCTTCGTGCGTTGTTGCCGATCATCATCAGCCTGCCATTGATTGCGGCGATCGTTTGGCTGGTTGTAGGCAACGGCTTGTCGCTTGTCTCCAAGCTCGCAAAAGAATTACGTGAAAAACGGGCCGACGACCTGACCCGTCTCGGCACCGTAAATCCCCCTGTCGAACTTGTTCCCGTAGTCGATGCAATCAATGGTTTGTTACATCGACTGGATGCGTCCATCAAGCGGGAGCGACGCTTCTCCTCAGACGCTGCGCATGAACTACGGACACCGATCAGTGCACTCAAGGTTCATGTGCATAACCTGCGAAAACAATTCCCGGATAACAACGAGGACCTGCGTGTGCTCGACCGTGATCTCGGTCGGCTGAGTCACCTGATCGAGCAGATCATGCTCCTGTACCGCACGTCGCCAGAGCACTACCAGGCGTCTATGCGGTCGATAAACCTGAGCGACCTCGCCCGCTCGGTGATTGCGGAGCTCTATTCGGATGTAGACGCGAGGGGCCAGACGATTTCCCTCAGCGGCACATCGCAAACGATCATTGGCGACGAGGATTCGCTGCGAATAATGCTGGCAAATCTGATACAGAACGCCAGCAAGTACTCACCGGAGGGAGCGTCCATTACGGTGAGCGTCGACAAGGAAGAGCTCGGCATATGGCTGGGCGTCAAGGACACTGGGCCGGGAATTCCATTGACCGAAATTAACCAGGTTTTCGATCGGTTCCGACGCGTCGGCGGCGACAGACACGGGAGCACCGTTGATGGCTGCGGGCTCGGTCTCTCTATCGTGAAACACATTGCAAGCCTTCATCACGCAAATATCAGCCTGCAAAACAACGAGGATGGCCCCGGGCTAACCGTTAGTGTTTTCTTCCCGGCGGACCTGCATGTCTTTATGGGGACAGGGAGGAATAGCCCATGAAACAGACCATACGCATGCGCAAATCCAGGCTGTCAGTCATCGCACTCCTGATACTGCTCGTAGCGCCCTCGTATGCGGCGACGCCTGAATTCGAGATTGAGATTCGCAATCACCTGTTTCTGCCCGATACCTTAACCATCCCGGCCGGCGTCAAGGTGAAGCTCGTCATCTACAATCGCGATGCGACGCCGGAAGAGTTTGAAAGTTACGAGCTAAACAGAGAGAAAGTGATTCTGGGCGGCCGCAAGGCCATCGTATTTATCGGGCCACTGGCGCCGGGTGAATATCCGTTCTTTGGGGAATTCAACCCGCAGACGGCACTTGGCACGATCCTGGTTGTAGCGGACGCCAATGCTGCTAAATAGTGTTGTCATTATTTTGCGCGAAGTGCTCGAAGCAGCCCTGCTCATGAGCGTCTTCCTCGCGAGCGCCAGATTTCTGCACACCCGAAATCGCTGGGCGATCTGGGCGCTCGTGACCGGGGCGATTGGGGCGGTATCTTACGGCTTCCTTCTCGAGCCCGTGTCCGACCTGTTCGACGGCGTTGGCCAGGAGGTGTGTAACGCGTTACTGCAGTATGGCGCGTTTGCATCGCTGGCCGCCGTCGCGTTTCACATTCCGCGACGCTCGAATAACCTGAAATCCTCACCAGCAACCATCGTTGCGCTTATGGCGCTCACGCTTACGTTTGCTATAACTCGTGAAGGGGCGGAGGTCCTGGTCTATGTTTCCGGATTCTGGGATGTGTCCGATTTTTTCTCCGCCGTTGCACTGGGCTCGGTCATCGGCGCCTGCATCGGTTTCAGCGTGGGGGTGTTGATCTACTACCTGTTGCTGGCTCAGCCAGTCCGGTGGGCACTGCCGACGTCAGTACTGCTAATCCACCTGATCGCCGGCGGCCTGGCCTCCCAGGCAACTCGACTGCTTATTCAGGCCGACTGGATCCAGGCAGGCAGTCCGATATGGGATACATCGAGCATTCTCTCTGAACAGTCATTAGCCGGTCAGCTACTTTACGCGCTGGTCGGCTATGAGGCCTCCCCCTCGGGTATCGAAGTACTGGCCTACGTGGGCAGCGTGCTGATTGTTGCGACTGCGTATTTCGCCGGCAAGTTCAGCAGCCAGCGTGCGACAGCCGATCTGGAGTAGACAGCGTGCAGATACCTGTCAAAGCAGCCTCGATAACGGTCGCCCTTTTTCTCACCGCGCTGACCTTCAATACCGCAGTTGCCGACGGCATTGTCGTCAGCAAAATTTACGACCCCTATGTACAACCCCTCGAGACCGAGATCGAGTGGCGTTTCGTCACCCAGGATTCCGAAACGGTTCCGGACGTGCAGAAGCATTCACTTGGCATTGGTCGATCACTGACCGACCGCTGGGCTGTGGAATTCTATGCGATTGCAACCGGACAATCCGGTGAGAGCCTCTCTATCGACGCGTATGAACTTGAAGCACAGTGGCAGCTGACCGAGCAGGGAGAGTACGCGATCGATTGGGGGCTGCTCTTCGAACTGGAGCGCGAAATCGACGCGAATGCGTGGGAGTTTGCGGCGACGCTACTCGCGGCACGCGACTTTGGGAGAACCACCGTCACCGCCAATCTCGGCCTCATATACGAAGGCGGCGAACGCATAGAAAACGAGTTCGAGTCTATCCTGCGGATGCAGATGCGCTACCGCATGAAGGAGACCCTCGAGCCTTCTGTGGAGGTACACGTTGGACAGGACACCACCGCCATCGGGCCCACAATCGGCGGGCTGATGCGCGTCTCCAACGGCCGTAAACTGCGTTGGGACGTGGGACTGTTTGCCGGAATTACCGAGCGCAGTCCTGATCACATTCTGAAGGCAAACATCGAGTTCGAATTTTGAGCCACAGGCCCATTACTTAAGCTTCTCTTAAGCTCAGAGGCGCAGGATTAACATCCTCTCCATAGGAGTGATGTGCTGTGCGCCGCGTCCTGAAAACCCCTGAAACCCTGATATTCCTGGTTAGTATCTGGATCGCCTTGTCCTGCAATACGGGATACTGGCAGGTAATCGTCGCAAACCAACCGATTGGTCCGCTACTGATCCTCGGCTATTTCACCAGTTTCCTGCTGCTGACGATCGGTCTGATCAGTCTCGTATTGATGCTTCTGGCGTTCGGCCCCGCTACCCGAATTGTGCTTGGGCTGGCCCTCGTTATCGCCGCAGGCACGAGTTATTTCACGTACCGCTATGGCACGCTGTTTGACCCTGGAATGATGACCAATGTCATCGAGACCGACCGCGCCGAAGCGTTAGAGCTTGTCAATCGTTCATTGCTGATCGTGATCGCACTGTTCGGAGTGGTGCCCGCAATTTCGATCTGGCGGTACCCGCTCGGACCGCGCAGCGTACCCGTTGCAATGCTGCACCGATCGATCGGCCTGATTGTCGCGCTTGCTCTTATCGTCGGGCCGCTGCTTGCCAATCAGAAGGAAATATATTCGGTTGCCAGAAACCACCACGAGCTTCGTCACATGATCGCGCCCGTGAACATTGTCTCAGCCAGCTATGTCTCGATCAGGGATCGCCTTGAAAAACCGCGCGAGTATCACCAGGTGGCGCTCGATGCCACACACCCAAATGCAAAGGAACAGCAACGCAAGCCGATCGTTCATGTCCTGATTGTCGGCGAGACTGCACGCGCATCGAATTTCAGTCTGAATGGCTACGCGCTGAATACCAACCCGGAGCTGGGGCCGAAAGACGACATCAGGTTTTTAGCGGCTGGATCCTGCGGCACCGCAACTGCTGTGTCATTACCGTGCATGTTTTCGCTCCAGGAGCGCGGCAATTTCGACCGCGATGGCAGCAACAGTGAGGACAACCTTCTGGATGTCGCCAGCCGCGCAGGTTACGAGGTTGTCTGGATCGATAACGGTAATGGCTGCAAGGGCATCTGCGCGCGAGTCGCCAACCGGGATGTGCACGAGATGAATCTCGCGGATATATGCCCGGAGGGTGTCTGCTACGACGAAGTTCTGGTTGAGGAGCTGCGGCAAATATTGCCCACAATCACCAAAGATACGTTAGTCATTCTGCACCAGCTCGGCAGCCATGGCCCTGCGTATTTTCGCCGTTACCCGAATGGCTATCGCATGTTTCAACCAGACTGCAGGTCGCCGAACTTCGGTGACTGTACCCAGCAGGAAATATCAAACTCCTATGACAACACGATTGCGTATACCGACCATGTAATCGCCGCCGCAATCAACGAGCTCGCTACGCACTCAGGCGAGTTCGATACATCGCTGGTCTACGTATCCGATCATGGCGAGTCGCTTGGGGAGCACAACCTGTACCTGCACGGGATGCCGTACGGTCTCGCACCGGCCGAGCAAATAACCGTCCCAATGGTTTTCTGGCTTGGTGGTCACGCCTCGAAGAAAGACCAGACCATGTTCAGCTGTATCGATAAAACGACCGCAGGAGCGGTATCTCACGACAACCTGTTTCACACTGAGTTAGGGCTGCTCGGAATCTCGACTACAGCCTACAGAGCCGATCTGGACATTTTCTCGCGGTGCCGTCCGGCTGCGCTTAACCCTGCGGCAGGCTAGCCTTTCTCGGGACACTGCTGGTCTGACCGAATAACCGTTGGACCATACTCTATGGTTGCCGCGGCTATCTCCTCACATGCCAGATCCGGATTACCCGAAATTCTGAGCAGGTCGAGATCGCCGAGCGAGAGAATGTCGCTAAGCTGCGTTATTCCGGTATGTGCCAAATTCAGACGCCGCAACCGGTCCAGTGCCGCGATCGGAGCGGTTGATTGCAGAAGGTTATAGGAAAGATCAAGCTCCTCGAGGCCGGACAATGTTTCTATGCCATCGACATGCGTGATGTTGTTTCGGTCGAGGAACAGCCGGCTCAGTTTTTCGAGAGCCCCGATTCCTGAGACATCGTCAATCAGGTTCTTGCCCACATCAAGCATCACAAGTTCCTGTAGCTGCCACACTGGTCCTAAATCCGTGATGCGATTATCCCGGAGGCTCAGCTCGCTGATACCGTCGAGGACGGGGATCTCGGCAATGTCCGTTATGTGATTGTGTACGACGGAAAGACTTTCAAGCACCAGGAAGTGCTCTGCTGTCAGCCAGTCAAGCGAATCGATCTGATTGAAATTAAGCTCGATGCGCCTGAGGATCGGCGCGGACCGAAATATCGGCAATTCCGAGATATTGTTGTGACTAACGTCGACGATTTCGAGGTGTGCCAGTTCTGCCAGCGGACCGACATCGCTGATGTGGTTAAATGCGAGATTGACTTCCGACAGCCTTACCAGGTGCTCGAGTCCTTCGAGATTCTTGATGCCGTCACCCGACGGATTATTGCAGCGCAGCTTCAACGCATGACCGACATCGTCCCAGTTGTTGGCGACCGCCGATTCCCTGACGCATCGCGCCAGGGCCGGATCCGTGAACTGCAGCTCGTCAAACGCCTTATAGACCTCGAGCTCCGGTGGCCTTACCGCGAGAATCAGAAAAACCGCCACGATAATGACAGCCAGGATTGTGATCAGCTTAACCCGCGGTGCAGGTACCTTATCGCCCGGCAAGCTCATCGTGTTGAGTGTCGCCATGGGTGGGTGATCATGATTGCCTTCTTTGTCTGCCATCGCGGCCCCAAGTCAAGCGCGCCAGAAGTCTGGCGTCAATAGTAACAGCATCGTGAATATCTCCAAGCGACCGAGCAGCATCGTACCGCACAATACCCACTTCGACTGGTCTGTCAGGGAAGCAAACGTTCCGGTGGGTCCAATGACGTCACCGATACCAGGGCCCACATTTGCCATCGTGGTTGCCGCGGCACTAAAACTGGTCACCACGTCGTTGCCGGCTGCCGCCAGCAACATTGCCGCAATGCCTACGATCGAAGCGAAAGCCAGGGAAAATGCCATGACGGACGCAACGATCTCGTCCGTCAGCGGTCGGCCTTGCATCGACCTCGCGAATACGGCGTTGGGGTGCAACAGGCGCTGCAGGGTCTCATGAAACATGACGGCGGCAATTTTGAATCGGAATATCTTTATGCCGCCACTGGTCGATCCCGAGCAGCCGCCTACAAACGTCAGGAAGAAAAACGTCATGGCGGCGAAACTGCCCCAGCCAGCGTAGTCGGTACTTACGAAACCTGTCGTTGTTCCGATCGATACCACGTTGAAGGTCGAGTCCCGAAATGCCGCAAACATATCGACCTGATCGGTAAGAATCACCCAGATCGCCAATACCGTCGCTACGACCAGGTAGATCGCGAACATGCTCTGCACCTGGCTGTCGCTGAACAAACCGCTTCGACGTCCAAGTATGAGCGGCAGGTACAACATGAATGGCACTGCCGCCAGCAGCATGAATACGATGGCGACCAGCTCAATGGACCCGGAATCGAAGTAGGCAATGGAGCTATCGTGCGTTGAGAAACCGCCTGTAGAAACCGTTGTCATCGCATGATTGATCGCGTCGAAAACGCTCATGCCGGCGAGGTTATAGGCAATCGCGCATAGAACCGTAATAAAGGCATAAATCAGTAGCAATTGATTGAGGATACGACGAGCGCGCGGTAGCGCCTTTTCCGAGAAGTCGGACGATTCGGTGTTGAAGAGTCGCATGCCGCCAATTCTGAGAAATGGCAGTACCGCCGTGCCGAGCGCAATAATGCCGAGCCCGCCCAGCCATTGCATCATCGAACGCCACAGCAACATGTCCCGCGGCATGGAGTCGAGACCCGTTAGAACCGTAGCGCCGGTGGTCGTCACGGCAGAGACACTCTCAAAAACGGCGTCCGTAAAACTCTCAACTGTGTGAGAAAGTATGAACGGCAAAGCACCAAATACGCAGATCATCAGCCACGACGTACTGGTCAGAAGGAACATGTCGCGGAGCCGCAAATGCAGGATCCGGCGTCGACCCGTGATGACGAGCAGAAGAGCAGCACCGGCGGTTGCAGCCTCGCTCAACAAGAAGGCTTCCAGGTCCGGCGAGCCGTAGTACAAGGCGACCGCACAAGGGGCAAGCATTAGTAGCGCGAGGCCCGCAAGAATGGGGCCCAGCAGAAACCTCATGGACGAAAAAGAGATCAATATCGTTCCAGGTGCATCAGGCTAACCGCAACGCTGAGCCACGGACGCTTCGCAGGTCAGGTATTCTACCGTCTGGTGACAGACCACGGAACGCTCATGGCAAAAAAACTCAAACACGAGAAAGAACTACTCAAGGTAGCACTCGAGATGGTTCTCGACGATGCAGTAAAACGGGGAATCGTTGAAATCGAACCAACCGACTCTCTTGACCTGAAAGTCCAGTACGCCTACCGGCTCCTTGTACATGACAAGAAGATCAGCCCACTGCCAAACGACCAGGTTTCCCTGCCCACGATCAAACACCGCCTGGCGATGTGGGTGACACACCAACTGCCAGCGGGTCACGAACTACTCAAGTGAGCGAACTTCCCTGTTCGGACGCCAGCGTCGACTCGACATATTCGTCGACGATCTTCTCGAGGATATCGAGCGGTACGGCACCATTCTTCAGGACGACATCATGGAAATCCCGAAGATCGAACTGATCCCCCAGGCGGTCCATCGCCTTCTGGCGCAGTTCCAGGATCTTCATCATGCCCACCTTGTAAGCCGTGGCCTGTCCCGGCATCACGATATAGCGCTCGATCTCAGCCACGACGTCGCTCTCAGCCATGCCCGTGTTCGCCAGCATGTAGTCGATAGCCTCTTCCCGCGTCCAGCGCTTGTGGTGGATTCCGGTGTCGACGACAAGACGCACGGCCCTGAAAAGCTCGGCCGTCAGGCGGCCGATGTTGTCTGCAGGCGTCGGCATCAGCCCCTGCTCCCAGGCGACTCGCTCCGCGTACAACGCCCATCCTTCAACGTAAGCCGTGAAGAGCGAGAAGCGACGTATTAGCGGCATGCCTTCCAGCTCCATAGCAATCGCCACCTGGAAGTGGTGACCGGGAATGCCCTCGTGCACCGCCAGGGTCCGCATGCCAAATTTCGGTGTGGCCTTGATGTCATACAAATTCGCATAGAAGCGACCGGGCCGCGTTCCATCAAGCGCCGGCTGTTCGTAGTAGGCGCCCGGCGCAGTTTCTTCCTTGAACTCGGGAATGCGCACAACTTCGAGACCCGCCTTGGGACGAATGTTAAACGCGTCATCCAGGTTGGCATCGATATCATCGAGAATGGCCTGGTAGTCCTCCAGAATTTGTGCCCGCCCTTCGTCGCTATCCTCGTAGTAAAACTCTGGCAATGACGAATAAGCGTCCATTGCCTCGGAATAGCCCTCCGAAACGTCTATCCCTTCTGCCGCAAAAATTTCCAGCATCTCAGCCTGGATACGCCCGACCTCTGAAAGCCCGATATCATGTATCTCGTCAGCCGTGTAATCGGTGGTGGTGAATAATCGTAGCGCGAGCTTGTAGGCCGCCTCACCATCAGGCAGGTGCCAGTACCCGTCATCATTCCCGGCTTTTGCTTCCAGCTCGCTGAAGTAGTTAATAAACAGATCGTAGGCTGGATACACTGACTCGTTGATCGATGCCTCAGCCTGGTCAAGAAACGCGCCTGCCTGTGCATCATTAATTTTCTTGGCCTCCTCCAGCTTCCTGGCCAGCGACGTATAGAGGATATTTTCCTGTGCTGGCGTGTTCCTGAAGTCGCGCATCTGCTCGAGCACCCGGTCGACGACGAAACGTGGCGGAATGATTCCCTTCCCCTCTCGAATCTTCAGGCCGAGGAGATACTGTTCATGCTTGCGGCGCAGCTCATTCAATCGGGATATGTAGTTCTCCGCATCCTCGGGCGAGTGAACCTGGTGGCTCGAATCCATGAAGCTGGGAAATGCGCTCTGAATACCGAACGTCTGGTTGGCTGGATACGTGTGGTATTGAAAGGGCTCCATGTCCGCCATCATTCCGGCGAGGTATTGCGCAATCTCCTTGCTGAGCTGCTCGTTTGCGTCGAGATCCTCGTTGTCGTATTGACTCAGCCCTTCACCGAAAGCTTTCATTTCAGCAAAGAACTCAGCTGTCCCGTCCGGGTGCGCATCATCAAGGTGCGCATTGTGGCCATTGATACCCATGGACTCGAGAAAACCCAGTGATGTGAGTGTCTCCGGGTCTTTAAAAGCCACCTTGACCGGCGTGCGGTCGAGATAGGCACGAAACATGAAGGGTTTGTCGGCGTACCACTCGTGCGCGGCGAATGAGCCTCCGCCCACGATAACGACCAGCACCAGGATTCCGATCCATTTAAAAATTTTGCGAAGCATTTGCCTTCCTATCAACGGGCGTACATTCAAGGCCAGACAGTATACTGGTTCAGGGAGTATTCAATTACACTTGCTGCATGTCGCTACGCCTCCGATCACCGTTTATCCTCCTCTGCCTGACTGTCATCGCCGGCTGCGCAACGACCTTACCTGATGATGCGCCGAAACAGGTTCTGATCCCCTTACTGTATGCCACGGACCGAAACGTCGACCTCTCCGACGATGCGTCATCGTTCTATGGCAGCGAGCGGGGCGCCCTGAGTTTCGGCATGGCGACCGTTGCACTGAGCCCCCGGAAAGAAGGCGAATCGCCGTTTGCCGACTGGTCGCGTTGGCAGCCGCGAAGTGGTACCACCTACAACCGAAACGAGCTACTGACCGTTGCCCCACTCGATCGCGGCTCGTTTAGCAGGCGACTGGATCGATCCGTGTTCCTGTATGTTCATGGCTTCCGGCGGGATTTTGATATCTCCGCTATGGATCTGGCCCACGTCGTTTACGAGGCGGATCTGCGCAGCGTGCCGGTGTTTTTTAGCTGGCCGTCCGCAAACTCGATCCTCGCGTATGCCGGCGACACAACGAACGCACGTTGGGCAACTAATGACCTGCGCGATACATTGAAGTACCTGCTAAATCAGCCGTCCGTAGATACCGTGCACATTGCCGCGCACAGTCTCGGTGGCAACGGACTTCTGGAAGCACTCGAGCGCTTGTCACGAGACGATGAAGCACGCATCGACAAGATCGGCGAAGTGATTCTCGCATCGCCTGATATCGACACAGGGTTATTTCGACGCGAGTACCTCCCCATGCTGCGTCGTGTTGGCTCACGAACCACGTTGTATATCACTGAGAATGACGTACCCCTGCAGGCGTCCCAAAGGGTCAACGGAAACAATCGGCTTGGCGATGCCAGCTCCGAAATCTTCATCGAAGAAGGCATCGAAACCGTCGTCTTTTCCGATGTGGTGACGTTCATGAACAGCCATGACGCGATCGTCGAGGCCGGCAACGTCCAGGCCGATCTGCACTACCTGCTGGAAGACCGGCTTGGCGCCAGCGAACGCCCGACTCTCGAAGCCGTTGATACCGAGTACGGACGATACTGGCGAGCCCAGCCTTACCCTGCTCAGTGAGCGTTCGGGTCACGCATGCCCGTAAGCTCCCAGCGACCCAGTGAAATAGGAATGCTGTCGATCGCATTCAGCTGGTCGAAGAAGTCCTTCAGCCGAAACTCCTCGCCACTCTGCTCAGCCTGCCAGGCGTAGTCCTTCAGGGTCTCGTCCAGCAGGTACTTGCCGGTCACGTAGCTCGTTCCATACCCCGGTTGCCGCAGGTACAGGTGCTGTTCGAACTTCACGAGATCTTCTTCGGTCTTCATCCAGCCACGTGGCGTCCATTCGATATGCAGGCCACCGGCCTCTTCCATGGTCATCTCATTGGCATGTGCATATAGCGAGCCGAGACCTCGTGCCGCACGCTGCGCCAGCATGATCCAGACAAGCTCTCTGGAACGTGGGCTATCGTCGTAGAGCCCTGCGTTCATGAAGATCTCCTCGACAGCTGTCGCCGTGCCTTCATTGCGACTGTCAAAGATGTTGTAGAGCAACGCGCCCTGGCGGACCGGGCTCGCGTGCGGCTCCAGATCCATACGCGCGAGCTCGAACCAGTGGTAGAAATGCGTGAACAGCGGCGCCGGATCGTAGTGCGCCGTTATCCAGAAGAAATTACGATTTTCCTCCGGCACAAAGGCCCCGGCATGTTCCCGCAGCGCCGGCTCCATGTAGTCGGCGATCGTCACGATTTCCTTGCGCTCAAGGAAGTCCATGATCCGCCGGATGGCGTCGTTCGCCATCGCGTCATACTCTTCCGGCGAACTCGCTGCGACCATGGGCGGCAGCTCACGATTGCGGTGTTCTTCGAGCTTGAGCATCGACCAGGCACGAGCCAGCTCGCGCTGCATCAGCCGAACTTCGTCCTCCCAGGTCATTGGCACGAGGTGCACGTTGTTCAGGTACCACGTGTAGTTCTCTTTGCCGAGGCCCGACGGCCCGGTCTTCGATTTCGCCTCAGACTCGAGCCAGGCAACCAGCTCGTCGGTGGCCATAATGCTTCTGTCTATGATGTCTTTCAGCGCATCACTCGCCGAGTCATCGACCCTGCCCTTGAGTTCACGCAGGGTAGCGCTTTGGCCGCGAATATCGCGTATTCCCGCTATCCAGAGTTCACGCGCATTGCCGGTCAGGTTCTTTTGCGCCTGCTTCATCAGGGGTGGCACAACGCCGAGTTCCGCCGTCAATCGCTGCTCTTCCGAATCGGACAGCGGGAAGTCATAGGTCCAGAGCTCGACCAGAGCATGGTGTGTCGGACCTTCGTGTCCGGGAACATCGCTGCGGTATGTCCAGACGGAATTGTAGAAGGCGGGGTCGCGCGCCCATGGCTTGAGAACGCGCTCATTGAAGTCGTAGCCATTCATCTCGGCACGCACCAGGTGCCAATCCACCTGCTGCGGAATCGACCATGCGTCTGTCTCTAATGCCAGCAGACGAGCCTGCAGAGCCTCGAAATCGTCGCGCCTGGCGGCAAATTGCTCCGCGGTGTAATCAGGCGCGCCATCGGTCATTGGCGGTGATTCGAATTCTCGCCAGTCAGCAAACAGGGTGAGCAAATCGTCGTAGCTGAGTGACGCTGCGACGCCACTCCCCGACACGAGACTCAGGCAGACAGTTGCCAGCATTTTCAGCTTCTTCATCCACCCTGTTTTACAGGAAGACGAGCGTCAATGCGACGTCAGCTCGCAGACCGTTTTGCCTGCAGTATCCGGCTTAGAACCAGCGTGCCAATGAGCAGTATGATCGGCGTCAGCACACTGCCTTCCGGACCGTCTGACCCACCCGTCAGCCAGACCGCCGCATTGGGTGTGGGCATGTAATCAGCCACTAGCGGCGCCAGTCCCAGTTCGATGCCGGTTGTCGGCAGGCCAAACCACGTAATGAACATCCAGTTCCACGACGCATGCCACGCGGCGGCACCCCAAATTGATCGTTCGCGGATAACCAGCAGGCTCAGGAAGATGGAAAACAACAACGTCGCCGATGTGAATAGCGCGATGCCGGGCAGTCCGAGGGCGACCAATGCCTCGCTATCGACGTGCATGAGAGTAAACAGAACTGAGTTGCCGATAACGCCCACCCAGAGGCCGTAGCGTTCTGCAAGCCGGCCCATCATCCAGCCACGGAACACCATTTCCTCGGTGCCCGCCTGAAGGATGAACGCGAAGAGGAGGATCAGGATCGGGAACAGGTCTGTCGCCGCAAGTTGCGTGTCTGCCTCCACGCTGTATCCGCCAAGCAGGCGCACGGTGTAAACGACACCCGCCGCCATCAACAGACCCAGCACGAAGCCACGCGCATACTGTCTGGTCGAGCGCTTGTCGAAACGCAAGCCGACGCTTGTGAGATTCCGCCGCTCAAAGAACCGAATCCACAACCAGAAGATCAGCGCGCACATGGCAAAAGCGCCAATGATCAGGTTGAGCACGTACGGGTAGGTCTCGACGTTCTCGCGGGTTATCCACCCAAGCCATTTTGCGGGCAGCAGGATCATGAGCTGGCCGCTGACAAAGAACAAAGGGACCAGAATAAATATGGCCCATGCCCATGTACGGCGGTAGCTGCCTTCAGCAGGACCAAATAGAAATGTCGCCGTCGTCAAAACGTCCCTCCGGATCCGAGACTTTACGAATGTATGCGCTATGGATGGCGCTCATACTAACATTGGGTGCACGCTGCGATGAGATGGGTTCACTGATCCCACCAACTCCTGATATGGTTTTGCCATGATCAAACGACTGATAACCCAGGTTGTGGAGTCGATCTCGGTATCGACCACATCCGCAAACGACCCGGCCACACGCGAAGAAGCGATACGCATGGCGACCGCGGTTCTCATGATTGACGTCGCACGCGCCGATCACGTCTTTGAAGACAGTGAATTCGATCGCGTTTTGAAACTCATGGAGCAGCACTTCGGTCTGACGGCGGAGCAGGCAGCCAGCCTTGTCAGCGTTGCCGATGAACGGGCCGACGATCTGATATCCCTGTATGAGTTCACGCAGCTGTTACACAACAACCTGGATGAACCCGAGAAAGCAAAAATCGTCGGCCTGTTGTGGCAGATAGCGTACGCGGACGGTCAGCTGGACAAGTACGAGGATTCGCTCGTTTTGAAAATCAGCGACCTGTTACACGTCAGCCGTGGACGGGTCATGCGACTCAAGCACGACGCCCGACCAGCCTGATCGTAAATTCAGGTCACGCTGCGGGAACGGAATCTCGATGCCGTGCTCCGCGAGCTTCGTCTCAAGAGCCCATAAATAGGCAGCACGGGTGCGCGTCGGCCTACGCGCGCCTTCGCGATTTACCCAGACCGTCAGCAGGAAATTCAGGCTGCTGTCGCCAAAGTCCACGAGCCAGACGTCAGGACGGCGCCGCTTTATATGGGTCAGCGTATACGGGACCTCGTCGGCTGCCTCAATGGCCGCTTGACGAACGATTTCCTTGTCGCTGCCGTAAGCCACACCGAACGGAATGCGCACACGCAGCACGCGTTCGCCAAGCGTCCAGTTTGTCAGACGCGTCGTTACAAACTCCGAGTTTGGTACAACGATGTCGATATTGTCATTCGTGTTGATCAACGTGCTCCGTACGTTGATCGCTTTGACCGTTCCTGTGAGTCCCGTGTCCAGTTCAATGTAGTCGCCGACCCGCAGCGTGTGTTCGAACAGTATGATGAGGCCGGACACGAAGTTGCTGACGATGGACTGCAAACCGAAACCAATACCAACGGACAGAGCGCCGGCGACGAGTGCCAGGTTACTGAAATCAAGTCCAATGGACGACAGCGCGATGAACAGCGCAATGATAATAATGGTGTAGTGCGAGAGGCGGCTCACTGTGTACAAGGACGCCTGGCTCCCGCTCGAATCCCTGTCGCTGACCCGTCTGATCGCATAGCGAATGCCGCGTGACAGCAGGTACGCAACAATCAGGATCATAAGAACCCGAAATATGTCCCTGCCGGTCACGGGTGTTTCGCTAATATGAAACAGCGTCACGTCGGCAAGGCCTTTGACACGCTGATATGCGGCCTGAATCTGTCGACTGGTTGACTGGAACCACGAAGACAGCGCGCCTGATGATTCCGCAACAGCAACATCGACAGTCGAGGCAAGCAGCTCGAGATCCGCGGCGGCGGCTTCGACGTCATTAATATGCGCCAGTGTGCTCTGTACGATGGCCAGACGCTGGTCCAGCAATCGTCGTGAAGCGCGATTCAGCCCAGTCCGATTTGTTGTTTGTACGGCGAGTAGTTCATCCTGACTGTCCTGCTGCCATTCCGGAACCTCGAGCGGTATGGTTCGCATGAGTTTCGACCAGGCGAGGGCCTGCACCTGCAGTTCCGCCATATCCGGATCGGCATTCAGCTGCAGTTCGGTCCACCAGCGACGCGCCTGGCTCTTGGCAAGCTCCAGGTTGCTAATAGCTACGGCG
Source organism: Gammaproteobacteria bacterium (assembly GCA_024639825.1). Taxonomy (GTDB): domain Bacteria; phylum Pseudomonadota; class Gammaproteobacteria; order Steroidobacterales; family Woeseiaceae; genus UBA1847. The sequence continues at coordinate 23,229 of JAHEGH010000018.1, read as the reverse complement.
ACGCCGGCATCGATCAGTTGTTGCTGAAGCAAACGCTGTTGCGAACGGCCGTCCGCTGCCTCGAGATCCAGTGATGAGGCTTCCAGCTCGGCGTTACGGAATGCTTCCCGAGCAGTGTCAACCGCCGTCTGGTTGACGCCAACCCTCTCGATCAGGCCTTCCAGATCGGCCTCGTCCGCCGTTATCGCCAGGTTTTCGCTGGCAAACACCACACGTTCTGCTGTTGCATCGGCATACGACGTGGCACGTTCGAGGCTTTGGGTCAGCAGGCGCAGACGGCTCGCCGATATCGCTTGTGCCGAGCGTGTCTGTACCAGGCGCAATCCAGCGATAATCTTTGCGTCACCGGCGGCTGCGTCTACGTAATCCTTGAATGCCTGGTCACGACGCCGGCTCGCGCCACCCAGGACTCGCTGTTCGCGTTCGACCTCCTGTCTTTCTCGGGTCGCGCCCTCGCGCGCCGCGCGCGACACCGCCGCGAGTCTCAGCAACTCGTCCAGTGAATAACTGATCTGTGCTTGTGGCAATGCCTGCAATTCGAGCTCGTCATCACCGAGCAGCGCGAGGTAGGCGGACAGGTTGTCTCGCACCGCGCCCAGCAGGGCTTGTCCGGTCTCAACATTGGCTGCCTGCAGGCCCTCGACATCGCTTTCAGCGGCAGCGAGAAAGGCGGTAATGCGGGGCGCGATCTCGTCGCGAGAACCTTCGAAATACGACCACGCGCCAGCTTCCAGCTGGGACAGCTCGAGTATCGCCGGCGCCGCGTCGCTCTCGGCTTCCTGTGCATAGGTACCACCGAAGATTGCGGTGCCGAGCAGCACCCAGAAGACGCGCGTCGTAAGGGAAATCTTCATTGGCATCGGACTATAACCGCTATGGGGCACATTGCCAGCAGATGCGAGTGAGTCTCATTGTTTTCACATATCCTAAAGTAGTGTTTACTAATTTAGACTACTTTAATATTATTTGGCGAATCGTTGACTGTGACTGGCTGGCAAGGGGATGAGTATGGCGAAGATCGTTGTAATGGGTGCCGGTATTGGCGGCATTTCTCAGGTATACGAGCTTCGCAAGGAACTCGGCAAGGATCACGAGATCGTTCTTCTTGGTGACTCGGACCACTTCGAATTCACCCCGTCGAACCCCTGGGTCGCCGTAGGCTGGCGCAAGGAGCGCCAGATCAAGGTCGACCTCCCCGATCTGATGCAGAAGTATGGCATCAAGTTCAGCGGCGTCGGCGTCCGTCGTCTTCACCCCGCGGAGAATCGCGTTGAGCTCAATGACGATGCGTCCGTCAGCTACGATTACCTGGTTATCGCAACGGGCCCCAAGCTCGCATTCGAAGAAGTTGAAGGCCTTGGCCCGGACGGGCATACGCAGTCGATCTGCAAGACCGGTCACGCGGGAGAAGCTCACGTTGACTTCAAGAGTCTTGTTGAGAACCCCGGCCCTGTAATCGTTGGCGCCGCGCCAATGGCATCGTGCTTTGGCCCAGCCTACGAATACATCTTCATTCTCGATACCGAGCTCAAGAAACGCAAGATTCGTGACAAGATCGAAATGCACTTCGTCACGCCCGAACCTTACATCGGGCACCTCGGGCTGGACGGTGTCGGCGACACCAAAAGCATGCTCGAGTCAGAGATGCGCGATCGTCACATCCACTGGACGACCAATGCGAAAATCACCAAAGTCGAAGACGGCAAGATGCACTTCACGGAAGTGGATGACGACGGCAAGGACAAGAAAGAACACGAACTCGAATTCAAGCACTCGATGATCCTGCCAGCCTTCAAGGGCGTCGATGCCGTGATGGACATCGAGGGACTTACCAACCCGCGCGGCTTCATCCTGATTGATGAATTCCAGCGCAATCCCAAGTACCAGAACATCTTCGCGGTCGGCGTTTGTGTCGCCATCCCCCCTGTGAATGCAACGCCGATCGCGACAGGTGCACCCAAGACCGGCTACATGATCGAGTCGATGGTCACTGCTACCACCCACAACCTGGTGAATCTGCTAAAGGGCGCGGAGCCTGACCAGAAGGGTTCCTGGAACGCGGTTTGCCTCGCCGACTTTGGCGACACGGGTGTCGCGTTCGTTGCGCTTCCGCAGATACCGCCGCGCAATACGAACTGGGCCTCGAGAGGCAAGTGGGTGCATATTGCGAAGATTGCGTACGAGAAGTACTTCCTGCACAAGGTGCGCACAGCGAAGACGGAACCGTATTACGAGAAAACGATTATGAAACTGATCGGTGTGGAGCGTTTGAAAGAGTCAGGCTAGTCCGACGATACCGTCGGACTGGCTACATCAACCTCACCGGGTCGGCGCGAACGACGCATGAACACGCGTACGCCCCATGCGCATGATGCCAATCCCAGTAGTACACCGACTACCAGGAACTTGCTGTTCATCTCGATACCGAGATAGACCCCAAGAATAACGAGAAGCAGGCCAATCAGAAGCCAGTAATGCGGCGCGCGTTCGTAGACGGAATTCGGTAGGTACATAGCTAAAGTCTCAAGTATTCATTGCTGCCTAGCGGCAGAGTTCGTCCTTCTGGGCGCGGGTTTCTGCGATGGTCTGCGCCGCATCTTCCTTGCTAAGGTATTCACGTTCGCCGTCCGCGCCGGTCTTGAACAACCGCGGGGCATTAACGTAAGAGTCGTATATCTCGGTCGCGCGTTTGCAGTAGTAAGCCTCCGCTTTTTCGCGCTCAGCGCGATCTTCGGCGGTTTCGCCCGGCAGATATCCGGTGGCGCCAGCGTCATCCTTGTTCGCCTTAACCTCATCAATCGTACCGCTCGACACCCAGACCAGCACGACCGATACCGCATCTTCATGATCTGGTGTGTCGCTGTAGTGGACGTCCCCACTCTCATCGACCCAGGTATAGATCGCGGTCTTCGTATCGACAAAATGAGTCTTGCCACTGGCATCGACCCAACTCCATACATCAGCATGGGCCGAGGACAAGAGACCAAAGACAAGTACCAGTAAGGCGAAAAGACTTCTCATACACACGCTCCTTAATACGCCGCAGTATGGTGGTAATTCACAGCAAATCCTTTGACTGAAGTCACAAAACGGATCTGTACCGACCAAATACGGGACTTTACGCGTTATCGCTCGAACCAACATAAGACCGTGCATGGTTCACAAAAGCGACTTCAGATTCAGCCAATTTGCCGGCAAACCAGACTTGTGTCTCATCGGCCAGACCGCGTAACGACTACGATGTCGTCGTGGTTGTTGGTATTTCTCACATCCGAAAATAGCGACGCCACATCGACGCTGGTCTGGACACATGTGATGCGAGCAGAAAAAGGGTTTACGCTGATCGAGCTGATGATAGCGGTTGGGCTTACGGGCCTGCTGCTGTCCATGGCTGTGCCTGCACTCGATATATTCGTGTCCAATGCTCGCCAGACCGGGGCGATCAACGATTTCGTATCGTCCATTCACCAGGCCCGTAGCACCGCGGTAACAACCAACGCCCGCGTTACGATTTGTCCAAGCTCCGGCGGCACCAACTGCGAAGCCGTTGGCTGGAATGAAGGCTGGATTGTTTTCTCGGACCCGGACAGCGACCGCAACGTCGATAATGGCGAAAGGATTATTGCCACGTCCGGGTCGATCGATGGTCTCACCATCCAGTCCGCCGAGTTCGGCACTTTCCTGATGTATCGGCCGAACGGACGCGTCATGAATGCCTCCCTTAACGGCAGCTCCGGTTCATTCACGGTCTGCGACGGTCGAGGTGCCGACCATGCGAAGGTCATGATCCTCGACCTCTCGGGCCGCCCGCGTCTCAGCAAGACAATGGTCGATGGCAGCACGCCGTCGTGCTCCTAGGATTCAACATGTCGGCCCGCATCACACAACGTGGTTTTTCGCTGATCGAGCTGCTGATTGCACTTATTGTATTCAGCGTCGGCCTGCTTGCCGTGGCGGGCCTGCAAACGGTCTCCAAGCAGGCAAACTTTGAAGCACTGCAACGCACCTCTGCTTCCCAGATTGCGCATGGGCTTCTTGAAGATATGCGCGTCAATGGGGACGCCATTGACGTCTATCTTGCTGCCGCCGAAATGGGTGGTGGTAGCCGCGGGGCCGAGCCCGCACCGAACTGCTCGGGCACAGCCGTTTGCAACCCTGCCCAAAAAGCATCCCTTGATCTCTGGTTCTGGGAGCAGGTTCTCGACGGCAACCTGGAGATGAGCGGCAACACCGGGGCCGGCGGCCTCGTAATGCCGACAATGTGTGTGGAGGGCCCGGCGGGCGGTGGCGCTGGAATCTACGCGGTCACCATCGCGTGGCGCGGATCGGCGTCGCTAAGTAACGGCAATGCCAGCGCTTGTGGCACGGCTGGCGGCAATTATGGCGCCAACAACGAGTTCCGCCGCATCCTGCAAATCCCAACTTTCATTGACCCGACCCAATGAGCCTCACCCAGATGACGAATACACCGAAAAAATTCCAGGCTGGTTTCTCCGTCGTGGAACTGATGATTGCGATGCTCCTGTCGATGGCGTTAGCCGGCGCAATCATCTCCGTGTTCGTCAATAACAGCTATAGCTTCAAGCAGGACGAGAATGTTGGGCGGATGCAGGACGATGCACGTTACGCGTTACGCGAAATTGCCTTCGATCTCAGCATGGCCGGTCACTACGCGGACCTCCACGTGCCGAGCACGGTGTCCTATGACGGTGGTCTGACCATCGGCCAGGACTGCGGGCCCGCCGGTCAGGTCAACTGGATGTACCAGGCGATAGAGGCGGGCACCGGTAACAGCCTGTCGCTCATGGCGATCGACAATGCAACGAACGCGACGGCTGCGGCCGCGCACTCCTGCTTCGTCGGTGGTGAGGTCCTGGACGGCACGGATATCGTGTCTATCAAACGCGTTGCTGGTGCCGAGGCCGGTGTGCTATCTGCCAATAGCGCATACCTCCGGACCAATGGCACCGTCGGCGTGCTGTTCAGTGGCGCCGCACCCACCGCGCCCCCGGTTACGGTCGCGCTGCCGCGGGCTGACTGGGCATTCCGACCGAGCATCTATTACATCCGCCGGTTCGCCAATACTCCGGGGGACAACATCCCAACCCTGTGCCGCAAAGCGCTGGCAGCAGCCGGCCCGGGCATGACGACCGAGTGCATCGCGACCGGCATCGAGAACCTGCAGATCGAGTACGGCATCGATACGACAGAGGACGGTCACCCAAACGTGTACGTGACAAACCCGACATTGGCGCAGATGCAGACCGCCGTCGCCGCTCGGATCTTTATTGTTGCGCGAACGACCGACATCGACACCCGCTACACGAATACCAAAACTTACTCAGTCAGTAACTCGCCAGATCTCGTTCCTGGCGATAGCTTTCACCGCCGGGTGTTCTCGACCAGCGTGTCGATTCAGAACATTCGCACCATGAACATGATGGGCTTCTGATATGAAAGATTCTTCCTTGTCATCGAGACATAAACAGGGTGGCGCGATTCTCGTGATTGCGCTGATGTTCCTTGTTGCCATTACGCTGTTCACGATCTCGTCGATGCGGTCCAGCAATATCGGCCTGTTCATGGCGCAGAACGAAGAGTCGCGTGTTGCAGCCGGCCAGGCTGCACAGGCACTGGCCGATGCGATTGTTGCCAGCCCTGCGTCTACGCCGGTTGTTGGTCAAACGGGTTACACCGCATGTACGGCGGGTGAAACGGGCTGTAACCGCAATGACCTGCCTGTCACCAACGCGATTCTGGCAAGCGCTATTGCGAACGACCATATTAGCGCGCGCGTCGAGAGGATCGGCACCATTTTCCGTCCACCGCCGCGTGTGGTCGAAACCAGCATCGATAAATTCAGCAGCGCTTCATTTCGCGTTATCACGACGTATGACCGAACAGACGAAGGGCTCGGCCACGAACAGGTTACCGAAGGTGTCCTCGTTCTTGTGCCGAAGCTATAGATTTCATTGAGTAGAGATACCGGTATGCCTACCAAGCCACTAAAAGCCGCACTGACCGCATCGTTTGCCGCATTGATCCTGACGATTGGATCCACTCATGCCGACGACACCGATGTCTACATGAATCCGGGTGCCGGCCTGCCAGCCGGCAGTGAACCCATGGTCATGTTCTCGCTCGACTATCGCCCGAACCTGGGCTCTACTGCCTGTAATGGCAACGAGTGCGACACGCTCATCAAGGAAGGTTATATGCCCGTCAAGGGGTCGTATACGTTCTTCGACGTTCTGAAAGGCGCGCTCCGCAAGGTCTTTGATCCGCTGGAAGGCGTTCGTGTCGGCCTGATGCTCAATCACGACAATAACAATAATTGCGAAGGCTTTGGCCGCACCAATTGCAGCAACGGCGGCTACATCGCGATGGGCTTCGACTCCTTCGTCAAGGGCGACGCTAACGGTGCCAAGGCTCGCTTTCATACACTGGTTGACTCCATGCCGACACCCCAGGGCAACGTCAGTCATTCCTACCAGGGCAAGGAACTCTTCTTCGAGTTCTTCCGCTACCTGACCGGACAAGGCGTCTACAACGCACACAATGGCTACAGCGACTATGCGTCGGATTTTCGAACAAATCTCGACGTCGATCATCCCGCGATCTCCTGGGACACGACCATCGAGCAGGGTGCCAAGATCAAGCCTAGCTATGTGAGCCCAATCAATGCCGCCGGTGCATGTTCGAAGATCTACACGGTTAATTTCCTGTTCCAGGTCTCGAACCAGGAAGATGACTCGGATGCCGCGATTGAGGCACCCATATCGTCGGGTGGCTTCGGCTCATCGCAGCAACAGTTCCCCGACGTCGTTCAGTACCTGAATGATGCCGATCTGGCCAACGGCAATTATGGCTCGGCTCCGGACATCGATGACAAACAAAATGTCGTTTCCTACTTCGTAGTTGACGGCACCAAGGTCAACACAACGACGCGCGGCTATGCGCGCGCTGGCGGCACCGGTGTACCCCTGGTGCTTTCCGAGAACCCCGATGAACTCGTGGCCACACTGCAGGAAATTTTCAAACAGATCCTGAGTGTCAGCACGACCTTCGTTGCAGCGTCGGTTCCTGTGAACGTATTCAACCGCGCGGAGATTACGGACAACGTCTACATCGCGCTGTTCCAGGTTGACGCACAAGCGCGACCGTACTGGGTGGGCAACGTCAAGAAACTCAAGCTCGCTGGTGCCAACGATTCGACAGCCGATGCGGCGCTGGTTGATGCAACGGGCACACCGGCTATCGCCGCAGATGGCCGAATTCGCTTCGGCGCACTGACCAGCTGGACGGTTCCGGCAGCCCTTCCGCCGCCTGACCTCGATGCGGGTGAAGTCGCTGGCCGTGACGGCCGCGTGGTCGCCCGTGGCGGTGCGGGCCAGCGCATTCCTGGCTTCTTGTCGGGCAGCCCCCAGGAAGCGAACGGTCTCGGCGGACGTACAATTTACTATGACCGCTCATCGACCTCGCTGGCCAACCTGAATGTTGACCTGGTTACGGCGGCGAACCTGCAATCCGACTTTAACGCAGCCACTGTCACGGAGTCCGCCGAGCTCATTGCCTACGCGCGCGGCCTCGATATCGATGACCTCGATGGCAATGGCGAAAAGGACGAGGCGCGGGACTGGATCTTCGGTGATGCCCTGCACTCCCGACCACTACCGTTGAATTACGGTTCAATTGCAGGCTATTCGAATCCCGGCAACCCGGCGATTTATCTCGCGGTAGCGTCAAACGACGGCCTGTTACGCATGATTCGCAATACCACCGGCGGTGGCGCAGAGAGCGGCGAAGAAGTCTGGGCTTTCATGCCACGTCGTGCGATGGCGGCGCAAAGCGTCCTGCGGGCGAATGGCACCGGGATGACGCATCCCTATACCGTCGACGGCGCGCCCGTCGCTTTTATGCTGGATGTGAATCAGGACGGCTCCATCATTGCGAGCGACGGTGACAAGGTCTATCTCTACGTCGGTATGCGCCGTGGTGGCAAGGCCTACTATGCGTTCGATATCACGAATCCCGAGTCGCCGAAACTCATGTGGACGATTGAGAAAAGCGGCGACTTCAGCGAACTTGGCTACACGTTCTCCAATCCCCGTGTCGGTCTCGTCAATACGCCGAGCGGTCCAACCCCGGCCATCATGTTTGCCGGCGGCTACGATATGAACAAGGATAGCCGTGGCGCAGTCGGCACCGATGATTCGGAAGGCAACGCCATTTATGTTGTGAATGCCGAAACGGGCCAGCTTATCTGGAAGGCTATACGTGGCAGCGGCGGGTCAGCTTCGACCGTATTCGAGCACCCTCGCCTGACCGACAGCATTCCATCCACGCTATCAGTGGGCGATACCGACGGTGATAGTTTCACTGATCGCATCGTCGTTGGCGATACCGGCGGCAATGTCTGGCGCGCCGACATTCATGGCCAGGACACGTCACGCTGGAAGCTCACGCAACTCGCATCTCTGGGCCGCCACGCCTCAGGCGGGATCGTGAACGACCGGCGTTTCTTCCATCGCCCTGACCTTGTGCCGAGCAAGGATGGTAATGGTATGTTCGACGCGGTCGTAATCGGCTCCGGCAACCGCCCGGACCCCCTCGACCGGGGTGGGCTGACCTCGAACTACGCATTCATGATCAAGGACCGGCACACGGCGCCTGGCAGCGGCGTGGATGAGAGCATCCTGGTATCGCAGCTGGGCGACGTCACGAGTAACTGCCTGCAATCGTCCAGTCCCTGTTCGATCGACCTGAGCAAAGGCTGGGCCCTCGGGCTGACAGAACCTGGTGAGAAAGTGCTCGCCACGGCGCTCACGGTTACGGGCAAGACGTTCTTTACGACGTATCTACCGAGGTCAGGCGCTGGCGCAACGGCCTGTGCGCCGAGCGAAGGTGCGGGCCGTCTTTACGCCGTCGCACTGCAGGATGCCACCGCAGTGATCAACTACGACACCAGTGACGATGACCCGAGCAATCCGGACCAGCCGCACTCCAATTCGGACCGGAGTGTCGAGCTCCAGTCGCTGGGCATTCCCGCCGAGGTGGTCTCGGTACCGCCAAACAAGATTCTGCGGCCGGACCTGCAGATCGACAATCTCGACGCGACCACTCGCTGGCGTACCTTCTGGCACCTGGCCGAAGATAAGGATCTGTAATGCCAATGAATAGCACACACACAACAAACCGGCGCGGGCAGTTCGGCGTGACACTGATCGAGCTGATGGTGGTCGTTGCGATCATCGCCATCATTTCAGCGTTCGCGTATCCGTCGTACCAGCGATACGTCATCAAGGCCAAGCGAACCGTGGCGCACAACACCTTGCTGCAGATCGCCGACAGGCAGCAGCAGTTCTTTATGGACAACAAGCGCTATACCGCGGACCTGACGGACCTTGGCTTTCCGGCCGATCCTCACGTTGTGGACGATGATGGCAACTCGACGGTCGCCGGTGATGCACAGGCTGTCTACTCGCTGTCTTTGTCGAACGTAACGGCAACGACCTGGACCGTAACGGCTGCGCCTTTGAACGGCCAGCTCAGCCGCGACACTTACTGCGGCAGCCTGTCGGTTACGCACGCAGGCACAAAAGGGAAAACCGGCGCTTCGGACAATTGCTGGTAGGTAAAACCTAAAGGGCCGCCATCACACGTTGCAGGCGGCCTTTGACCTCCTGCGCGAGGGGCGTTACGCCGGGGTCATTGACCAGGGCCAGGACGCTCTCCGGATCCATGAAGTCGACGTGAACCTTGCCGTCCGCGTCTTCGCGAACCAGCACATTGCACGGCAGCAGCAGACCGATGTCATCGACAGCCGAAATGGCCTGGTAGGCAAGCGCCGGGTTGCAGGCGCCGAGAATCCGGTAGCCGGGCATATCCTTGTCGAGCTTCGCTTTCATCTTGGCGGCAACGTCGATATCCGACAAGACACCAAAGCCTTCCTTCTCGAGCTCCGCCGTCACTTTCTGGATGGCACCGTCAAAGGATTCCTCGACAACTTTGCCGAAGCCAAATTCTGAACTCATGATTTACTCCCCGGTCGCGCAGTCTGCGGACCCGCAATAGATATCGTGCAGCAAATTAATTATCCGGTCGGTAGGCCCTGCATTCAACGAATAGTAGATTGTCTGTGATTCGCGGCGCGTATCAACCAGGCCTTGCTGGCGCAGGCGTGCGAGCTGTTGTGAAAGGGCTGACTGGCTCAGGGGCACAATCGCATTTAGCTCGCTAACGGACCGCTCTCCTTCGGCCAGCAAACACAGGATCATCAGCCGACTCTCGTTGCCGAGAGCCTTCATCAGGCCGGCCGCGTCCGCAGCGTGCAGCTGCATATCGCTGGCCGGACTTGTCTTGCTGTCTCTGGCGTTCATAGCCCCCTAATATAAGGAATATTATATTAGAAGTCCATAATTTAGCGTTTACTGGATTATGAAGGCTTGCTCAACCGCGTCGACGGCCTTGCGCTGGAATTCGGCAAAGTCACGATACCCCTCCGGACCGCAATGGTCCCCGGATGCCGCGTACTCAAACTGGATCTGCCAGCCGAACAGCGAGAGGTACCCATCAGTTTTCATACTGCCCTTTAGGGCGCATTGTTGTTATATAATCGCCCGCTTCAACCGGACGCTCTGTCCGGTTGCAACTTTTTAACTCAAGCTCCGGAGCAGTCAGTTGAGTCGGGACCAGAAATTTTTTGACATGTATTCCCTCGTTATCGGTGTGCTTGCCGCGATCGCGCTCGCGATCCTCGTGCTGGCCATGGAGATGTCCGATCGGACGCAGGGCGTTTACACGCGCGACGCAGCGGAGTACCAGGCAGCAATAGCGGAGAGCATCGCCCCGGTTGGTAAGGTGTACCTGCCCGGCGAAGAAACGGAAGCCAGTGGCCCCGTCGTCGAGGCCACCACCACGCCGGAGCCGGTGGCAGCGGCCATGACAGGATCGCAGGTATACAACTCAGCATGTAACGCATGCCACGGCCTTGGTGTCGCCGGTGCACCGAAAACCGGTGACGCCGCGCAGTGGACCGATCGTATTGCCCAGGGAATGGACGTCCTCGTACGGCACGCGATTGAGGGCTTTCAGGGCAGCGCCGGGATCATGCCGGCCAAGGGCGCTCGACTGGATCTGTCCGATGAAGAAGTGGCAGACGCGGTTGAATATATGGTCTCCGAATCAAGCTAGTCCGGGAGGGCTCGCACGCCCGAAGCGCGGCTGAAACCGCTCCTACCATCGTCTGTCAAGACACCTTAGAGATAGTGCCTCTGCGACATGCGGAGGCGCTATTTTTTTTCGCCCGGCCAGATCGGCAATCGTCCGCGACACGCGCAGGATACGCTGATGAGCACGCGCCGACAGGTTGAAGCGCTCTGCCGCACTTTCGAGCAACGACCAGCATTGGTCATCGATCTCACACACGGCAGCAAGCTCCTTTCCTTCCAGCCGGGCATTAGCCACACCGGAGCGCTCGATCTGCTGGCGCCATACATGCGCGACACGCGCCGCCACCGTGGCACTGTTTTCGCCGTCTGGGTTATCGTCGCGAAGCATCCCGGTCGACGGTTGCAATACCGCGACATGCAGATCGATGCGATCAAGCAGTGGTCCTGAAATCTTGTTCCTGTAACTCACCACGCGGTCGCGGCTGCAGCGACAGTCGGACTTGCTGTCGCCGAAGTAGCCGCAGGGACAGGGATTCATCGCGGCAACAAGCTGGAAGCGCGCCGGAAATTCCGCCTGCATGCCGGCTCGGGCGATAGTAATGGAACCGGTCTCCAGCGGCTCTCTCAGAGCCTCAAGAACATTGCGATTAAATTCAGGCAGTTCGTCCAGAAACAAAACGCCGTTGTGTGCGCGCGAAATCTCGCCGGGACTGAGCGTTGGCCCACCCCCAACAAGTGCGGCAGCCGATGCCGTGTGATGTGGCGCACGAAATGGTCGCTTAAGCCATTGCGCTGCAATAGTTGGCGTGCCGGCGATAGATTTGACGGCAGCTGTTTCGAGCGCTTCCTGATTCGACATCAACGGCAGCAGGCCCGGTAGTCGCCTCGACAGCATGCTCTTGCCCGTTCCGGGCGGACCGATTAGCAACAGGTTGTGATTGCCCGCCGCCGCTATCTCCAGCGCTCGCTTCGCATGTTGCTGCCCTTTCACGTCGACAAGGTCCGGAGACTGCCCCGCATCAGGCTCCGGATCCGCAGGCCGTGCCAGATCGATGCGTTCCTGACCCGCAAGGTGCGCAGTCACTTCGAGCAGCGATGCGGCCGGAACAACAGCGGCGCCGGAGAGGGCGACTTCAGGCGCGTTGTCTCGCGGCACAATGACGCTTCGACCGGACTCATGAGCCCTGAGTACAGCCGGCAGCAATCCCGAAACCGGGCGCAGCTCACCGTTGAGGGCAAGTTCGCCGTAGCACTCCACATCATTAAGGGCAGCCAGGGGAAACTGCTTGCGAGCAGCCAGGATGCCCAGTGCGATAGGCAGGTCGTAGCGACCGCCCGCTTTCCGCATTTCTGCAGGACCAAGGCTGATAGTGATGCGCTGTTGTGGAAACTCGAAGCCAGAACTCATGAGCGCGCCACGGACCCTGTCTTTGCTCTCGCGAACCGCAGTTTCGGCCATGCCCACGATGGTAAAAGCGGGCAGCCCACCCGAGAGGAACACCTCGATTGTGACAGGGGGCGCCGCCGTCCCATACTGAGCACGGCAGTGGAGAATCGCGAGACTCATCAGGCCCTCCTTGGCCAAATAAATAATAGTAGGAGGGCCTTCAGGCCCGAACCAACCTTCAGGCCCGA
>JAHEGH010000018.1:0-10323 GCA_024639825.1 Gammaproteobacteria bacterium | reverse complement strand
CCTTCAGGCCCGAACCAACCTTCAGGCCCGATTCGCGGCTGCGGCCGCTCCTACTCCAGTTCTTCCAGTCGGGCTTCCAGTGCTTCGAGTTTCTCGCGCGTTTTCGCCAGTACCGCCTCCTGTACCTCGAACTCTTCCCGAGTCACGAGATCGAGCCTGGCCAGAGAGGCCCTCAGAACCGAGCGGAAATTGTTCTCGAGGTCCTCGCGTACCGACCGCAGCCCTTCCGGCACGGCCTCGGCCAGCTTCCTGGCAATGTTTTCGATGGATTCGTCAGTCATGACGATGTGATACCTGAGCCTTCATGAAAAGGCCAGTCGCACTTTCCGTGGTCTTTCGCCACAAAGTCCGGGTCCGAACTGGAGCATTGCCGCCGATTCGTGCACCAGCCCGGTGCATGCTGCTTTATGCGCCTCATGCAACGCCTTGAAAAATCAGCACATCGGAAAACTGGCACAGATTCTGCTCTATGAGGGGTGACGCAAATAACTCACTATTTTTTTGGAGCAGGAACAATGAAATTTGTAAAAGCAGGTCTGGCACTAACGCTTTTGGCGAGTACGGCACAGGCTGACTTCTCAGCCAATCTTGGCTACGCGAGCGAGTATCACTATCGCGGTATCTTGCAGAAGAACTCGTCGGCCAGCGGCGGCCTCGACTATGAGCAGGGCGGCTTTTACGTCGGCACCTGGGCAGCCGATGTCGGTGACGGTCTCGAAGTCGACGGCTACTTCGGCTATGGCGCAGACGTTGGCGATGTCAGCCTGAGCGTAGGCTTTACCGGCTACTACTACACGGGCGACTTCGATGACACCTACCAGGAAATCAATCTCGGCGCCGGCTTCGGGCTGGTGTCGCTCGACGTAGCAATCGGTGAATACGATAACTTCACCGGGTCGACCCTGGACTACACCTACTACGCGCTATCGATTGAAAAGGACGGCTTCTCCGCCACGCTCGGCAGCTTCGCCCAGGACTTCGACGGCGACTATCTACAGTTGGGATACGACACCACGATCTCGGAAATCGATCTCGGGGTGGCCTTGATCTTCGCCAACGATGACCTCGTCGGCGACAAAGAGGAGTCTCTTATCTTCACCATCGGCAAATCGTTCGACTTGAACTAATCAGCAACCGGGCGGCTAGCGGCCGCCCGTCTTTTTTACACAGGGGAATAACCATGAAGATGATTACGGCGATTATTAAGCCGTTCAAACTGGACGACGTCCGCGAGGCTGTCGCTGATATCGGTATTCAGGGAATAACCGTTACCGAAGTGAAGGGCTTCGGCCGCCAGCGCGGCCACACGGAGCTGTACCGCGGCGCTGAGTATGTCGTGGACTTTCTGCCGAAGGCCAAGATCGAGCTCGCCGTCGCTGATGACGTAGCGGAGCAGGTCATTGAGGCCATCGCCAATACAGCACGCACCGGCAAGATTGGTGACGGAAAGATCTTCGTCACGGACCTGGCACAGGCCATTCGCATTCGTACCGGCGAGACCGGTAGCGAAGCCGTTTAAGGACAGGGAGGAATAATCGTGGAAGACATTCAAGTAGCAGCGCAGGTCACAGAACTCGCCTACGCGCTGGACACATTCTATTTTCTGGTGATGGGTGCGCTCGTCATGTGGATGGCGGCGGGCTTCACCATGCTCGAAGCCGGTCTCGTGCGCGCCAAAAACACCGCCGAAATTCTTACCAAGAACGTTGGCCTGTATTCGATCGCCTGCATTATGTACATGCTCTGCGGCTACAGCATTATGTACCCGGGCGCTTTCGACGGCGGCTTATTCCAAAGCCTCGGTTCAATCGGTACTGGTCTTTTGACGTCCAGCGACAACTCTGCCGCTGACGTCATCGCAAGTGGCGGCGACACCTACTACTCCGGCCTGTCGGACTTCTTTTTCCAGGTCGTCTTCGTGGCCACCGCCATGTCGATCGTGTCGGGTGCTGTTGCCGAGCGCATGAAGCTCTGGTCGTTCTTCGGCTTCTCCATTGTGCTCACCGGCTTCATCTACCCGGTGCAGGGTTTCTGGAAGTGGGGCAACGGCTGGCTGAACACCGATGGCGTAACCGATGCCGTCCGGTTTCTCGATTTTGCCGGTTCCGGTGTCGTGCATCTCTGCGGTGCCGCCGCAGCGCTCGCGGGCGTGCTGTTGCTCGGTGCTCGTAAGGGCAAGTACGGCAAGGATGGCCGAATTAATGCAATCCCCGGCTCCAACCTGCCCCTCGCAGCATTAGGTACCCTCGTCCTGTGGCTCGGCTGGTTCGGATTCAACGGCGGCTCGCAACTTGTCGTTTCTGACGTTGAAAATTCGAATGCCGTTGCCCTGATCTTCGTGAATACCAACATGGCTGCTGCTGGTGGCCTGATCTCGGCCCTGTTGCTCGCACGGTTCTGGTTCGGCAAGGCCGATCTCACGATGGCGCTCAATGGTGCGTTGGCCGGTCTTGTGGCCATTACCGCCGAGCCGCTTACGCCGGCACCCGGCGTGGCCACATTGATCGGTGCCATTGGCGGCTTGCTTGTGGTTGCCTCGATCGTGACGCTCGATAAATTGAAAATCGACGACCCGGTCGGTGCCATCTCGGTCCACGGCGTCGTGGGCATCTGGGGTTTGCTTGCGGTATGCATCACAAATCCGGATGCATCACTGAAGTGGCAGTTGATCGGCATCGCCTCGATCTTCGCCTGGGTCTTCACCGCGAGCTTCGTTGTCTGGTTCATCCTCAAGAAGACCGTCGGTATTCGGGTCTCCGAAGAGGAGGAATACGAGGGCGTCGATCTCGGAGAATGCGGTCTCGAGGCCTACCCGGAGTTCACCACAGCCGAGTAATTCCCCCATCGGGGCATCACCTGATTTGTCATAATGATATTAACGGTGATGCCCTGATCCTTGCGTTAATTTTGAATTCCCCCTCAAAAAGCAAGAACTTAGCGGGCCGCAAGGCCCGCTTTTCCTTTTGCAATCGTGCAAAATTCCATACTTCGCTGTGATCGCGTTCACGCCAGATGCAGGCCTTTCGTGGTCTAATATTTATACGGATAAACGTTAAAACCCAACGGCACTTTCGTGCCAGGAAGGACAAGGATGAAAGGCAAACGACTAGCTCTCTCTTGCGCGGTAATGGCTATGACCATCGCCAGCGGTGCTGTGGCTAACGAGATCTACAAGTGGACTGACGAGAACGGCAATGTGCATTACGAAGACCGCCCGACTGGTGCTGCTACTGAAGAACGCCTTCAAATGACGTACAACCGTACTGACAGCAGTGCTGTGCGGCAACGCACCCAGGCGCGCGTTGACGCGAGGACGGCTCGCGAAGACGCGAAGGCCGCAGCCGCGGAATCCGAGAAGGAAGCGGCCGAGAACGCAGCCGTTGCCGCCGAGCGCGCGCAGAAATGCGAAAAATCACGTGCACGTCTCGAAAGCTATTTGCAGGCACGTCGCGTATACCGCACCGATGAAAGCGGCGAACGCGTCTACCTCGATGACGAGCAGCGCCAGGAAGCACGCCAGAAGGCTGAAGAGCAAATCTCCGAATTCTGCTCCTGATCGGATCCGGAACTGCGTCCGAGCGACGCGCGCTCCCGGGCGTTACAATGCCCGCATCGTTTGAAGGAGCGCGTGCATGACGGCTGCACCGGACTCAACCAGCCAAGACACCCAGGTCTACCTGCCTGATTTCTGCGCAGCGGGCACGCTGTTTATTGTTCTGCTCGTCGCTGAGCTCGTTGCCATTGTCCTGACGCTCGCTGGAGATACGGGGGATGGTCAGTTCCTGATCCTCCTTTCCAAGACATCGTTCTTCGTCCTGTGGCTGGCCCTCCTGGGCTCGGCCATCATGTGCCAGTTGCGTCCCCGCCTCGAGCGCGCGGGCAAGACCCGGGCGTTTGTCATCAGCTTCCTGGTGCTTGAGCTCATGTCACTGCTTGTCGCCGAACTGGCCTGGCAAATTCCCTGGCGCCTGGCGGGTACATCAATCATCGACAGCTCCCACCTGTATTTCCTGCTCCACACATTTGCCATCAGCTCGATCATCATCGCCCTGGCGATGCGCTATCTCTACATTTCCAGTGAGTGGCGGCGCAGTATCGTCCTGGAAGCGCAGGCGCGCATTAGCGCACTGCAGGCCTTGATTCGCCCGCATTTCCTGTTCAACAGCATGAACACCATTGCGTCCCTGACGCGCACCAACCCGCAACAGGCGGAGGAAGCGGTTGAGGACCTGTCGGACCTGCTGCGCGCCAGCCTGTCAACCAACCGTAACCGGACGAGTCTCAAGGAAGAGCTCGAAGTAACCGCTATCTACCAGCGCATTGAGAAATTGCGGCTCGGCGATCGCCTGACGATTCGCTGGGATATTGAAGAACTGCCCATGCGTGCGCGTATCCCGAGCCTGACGATCCAGCCGCTGGTGGAGAACGCGATCTATCACGGCATTGAGTTGCTCCCCGAAGGTGGCGAGATCCTGATCTCCGGAAAACGGGATGGTCGCTACCTGCAGATCACCGTGTCTAATCCTGTTGCGACGGGCAAGTCACGCGAAAAGATTGGCAATAACATGGCCATGAGCAATATCCGGCAGCGTTTCGAGCTCGCCTACGGCAGCCGCGCCTCGGTCGAAATAGACGATAGCGATAACCGCTTTGTCGTGACCCTGCGCTTCCCCGTCGATGAGGATGCGGAATGAGGGTCCTGATCGTCGACGACGAACAACCGGCACGTGACCGCCTGCGCCAGATTCTTGCCGATGAAGACGGCTACGATGTCGTGGGCGAAGCCGGCAACGGCATTGAGGCGCTCGATGTTGCCGGCCGTGTGTCACCTGACATCGTTCTCCTCGATATCCGCATGCCCGGCATGGACGGCATTGAAACCGCACACCATCTCAATTCGATGGATACCCCTCCTGCCGTTGTGTTTACGACTGCCTATGACGAGTACGCGATCGACGCATTCGAAGCTCGGGCCATCGGCTACGTACTCAAACCCGTGCGCCGCTCACGACTGACGGGGGCCCTGGAACAGGCCACACGCCTCGTTGGCAGCACCCTGGCTGCCGCCGCTGCGGAGGCCCACCTCGACATGCAGCGCAGGCACGTCTGTGCGCACGCGCACGGCGAGCTCAAGCTGATCCCGGTAGATGCGATCACCTCTTTCATCGCCGACCAGAAATACGTTTCGGTAGACCACGATAACGGTCACGACCTGATTGATGATTCACTGAAGTCACTGGAGGCCGAATTCGGCGACCGCTTCGTGCGCATCCATCGCGGCGCGCTGATTGCTGTCGCAAGAATCGACCGTATTGAAAGAAATGCCGAGGGCAAAAGCCGTGTCGTCCTGCGTGACCACTCGCAAGTCGACGACAAAGAGCTGATAATCAGCCGCCGGCATGTTGCCGAAGTAAAGCGCCGTCTGAAAGAATCATGAGAATCCGTATCGCAACCCGCAAATCTGCCCTCGCCCTGTGGCAGGCAGAACATGTCGCCACCCTGCTCACTGAATTGCCCGAGGTTGACGCCGTAGAGCTGGTTCCGCTATCGACTCGAGGCGACGAGATCCTCGATCGCAGCCTGCAGAAGATCGGCGGCAAGGGCCTGTTCATCAAAGAACTCGAAGTTGCCATGCAAGCCGGCGAGGCGGATATCGCCGTGCACTCGATGAAGGATGTGCCCGCCGAGATGCCCGAGGGCTTTTGCCTCGCGGCGATGCTCGAACGAGCCAATCATGCCGATGCGCTGGTGTCGCCGAATGGTGAGCAGCTGTCCGATCTGCCACACGGTGCTCTGGTCGGCAGTTCCAGCCTAAGGCGCCAGGCCCAGCTAAAGATGATGCGTTCCGACCTGCGCATCGAGCCGCTGCGTGGCAACGTCAACACACGACTCGCCAAGCTCGACAACGGCGACTACGACGCGATTATTCTTGCGGCGGCTGGTCTCGAGCGCCTCGAGTTCAATGACCGCATCAGCCAGCTATTCGTTCCTGAAGAAATGCTGCCCGCTGCTGCACAGGGGGTAGTTGGCATCGAATGTCTCGAAGAAGCGGCCGAACTGCGTACAGTGCTGGCGCAGCTCAATCATGCAACCTCGGTCCAGACAACCCTGGCGGAACGGGCGATTGCACGGGTGCTGGAAGCCAGCTGCCAGTCGCCGGTCGCAACCTACGCAATCATCGACGAAGACGTGCTGACCGTTACGGCGCTGGTCGCCATGCCTGATGGCAGCGAGTCGATTCGCGACAGCGTCAGCGGTCAGGCCGCCGATGCCGAAGCGCTTGGCGAACAACTCGCCGCCCGCCTGCTCGCCAAGGGCGCTGCCGAGCTTCTCGAGGCGGCCGGGGCCACGCATGGCTGATGGTCCGCTGCATGGCGTTGGCGTGCTCGTCACGCGACCGCGCACGCAGGCGATCGAACTCGTGGACGCCATAGAAGCACAGGGCGGCACGGCATATTGCTTACCCGTCATGGACATCGCCCAACTGGACGAACTCGACGTGCGCACTGCCGCGGCCGCCCTGGACGAACCCGACTTCGTGATTTTTGTCAGCCGCAACGCGGTCGAATACGGCATCGGCTACGCAGCCAGCGGCAAAGTCGCTGCAATTGGTCCGGCCACCGCAAGGGCCATCGAGGCGGCCGGACACATTGTGGATATCCAGTCGACTGACGGCTATGACAGCGAACACCTGCTGGCAGAACCCGCGTTCCAGGATGTCACCGGCAAATGCGTTCGGATTATTCGCGGATCGGCGGGCCGGGAACTGCTCGCCGACGAGTTGCGGTCGCGCGGCGCAAAGGTGGATTACCTGTCCGTTTACGAGCGCCGACTGCCTGCCATCAGTACCGATACGCTCGCAGACCTTGAGTCCCGCTGGCGGCAGCACCAAATAAATGTCATTACGATCATGAGCGTGCAGTCCCTGGCAAACCTCACGAGATTGTTGCCTGACTGGTGTTCCCGGCAACTCGAATCAACGCCACTGGTGACGCCCGCAGGTCGTGTGTTAAAAGAGGCATTGGACCGCTACCCGGCATCCCGCCCGATTCTCGCAGCAGGGCCGGGCGCCGACGATATGGTCCGGGCGATCATCGCACTACAAAGTACCGATTCCGGAATAGCATCATGAGCGAAACAGACAAGCAAGACGACCTCACGCCTGCTGAAGAGACCGCGGAGCAAGAGACCACGGAAGAAGTGACTGCGGAGGAAGAGGCCACGCCCGATGAGGTCGTTGCTGAGAAACCGCGGCGCACGCGTTCGGGTAATTCCGTTGCCTGGCTGGCATTTTTGCTCGCGATTATCGCCGTGACGGCATCCGGTTACACGGCATGGCACAACTGGCAGGGTTCGCGTGACACCAGTGCCGATGACGCAGTCGCGCGCCTCGACAGCCGGGTGGCAACGTCTGCCAGGTCGCTCGCTGAACTGGAGACGCGCGTTGCCGATCTCGGGGGCCGCGACCCGGCCATCGATGCTGAATTCAATGCAATACGCCAGGAACTGGATGAGCGTGTGCGACTGCTGAGTGCGTTGCCAGCTCGTATGTCCACCCTTGAGGGCTCGGTTGCATCACTCGCAGGTGTCTCTGAGGGCGCACGCGATACGTGGATACTCGCCGAGTCCGAGTACTACATGCAGATCGCCAATGCGCAGCTGCAGCTCGCCAACAATCCTCACCTGGCAGCGCTCGCTTTGAAGATGGCAGACGAACGCATCGTACAGCTCGCCAACCCGGCGTTGACCGACGTGCGACGCGCGCTTTCCGATGAGCTCACAGCGCTCGACGCATTGGAAAAACCCGATATCGAAGGTGCGACGCTCACCCTGGCGAGTCTAGCCCGGGTCGTGGAGTCGCTGCCGCTTGCCAGTGCGGCTATGGCGGACGAGGAGGCAAACGAGATCGACCCCGAGCTCAGCGGCGCGGGCCGTGCATGGGCATCGGTCAAGGGCGCTATGTCGGGACTCGTTACGGTTACGCCGGCCGATCAGGCGAAGCTCGTCCAACTGTCGCCCGACGCGGAATTCTTCCTGCGCAATAATATTGCACTGCAGCTGCAATCGGCACGCCTCGCATTGCTGCGCGGCGAACAGGGCATCTTCGAGCAATCGCTCGACGACACAAGCGCACTGCTTGCGGACTATTTCGATACCAGCAGCGCGTCAGTCGCGGGGGCTCAGGCCACTATTGCTGAAATCCGCGGGCACGTGTTCGCGACAGCCGTCCCGGATATCTCCGAGTCTCTGCGCCTGCTTCGCCAGTTCCGCACTCTGAACGAGACCACGCCGTGAAATTCGGCATTATCGTTGTCGTCGTCCTGTTTATCAGTGCGTTCGGAGCGCATTTCCTGCTCGCCGATCCTGGCAGCGTTCTCATTGAGTTCCAGGGCACCTATTACCAGATGACAGTGCCCGTACTCGTGGGCATGGTGGTCGCGCTGCTGATCGCCATCTGGGTCGTTCGCAAGATCATTGTCGCGCCGCGACGGCTGGGCGAAGCCGCGGGGCGAATTCGTTCCGCCCGCTCCGGCCAGAAAATGACCAAGGGCATGATCGCTGTGGCTGAAGGTAACCTGGCGCGCGGTGAAAAAATGCTGGGCCGTGCGGCACGCACCAGTGACTCACCGCTCTTCAATTACCTGCAGGCCGCCCGTGCTGCACACCTTCAGGGCCGCGATGAGCGTCGTGACGAGTGGCTGCGTCTGGCGTTTCAGGAAACGCCAGAGGCGGCCAACGCGGTGCTCCTCACGCAGGCTGAATTCCAGCTCGATCGGGACCAGTATGAGCAGGCCCTCGCGACGTTACGGCGGCTCGAAGAAGACTCAAAGAATCATGTACATGCCCTGGCGCTGATGGGCCGGCTGTACTTCAAGCTCGAAGACTGGACGGCTCTTGGGGAAATCCTGCCCCGCCTGCGCAAGAACACGCAGATCAAGCCGGAGGTACTCGATAGGTGGACCGTCCGCGTGCACAAGGAAGCACTCGACAGTGCGGCCGATGCCGAGACGCTCGACGTCACCTGGAAAGGCATCACTCGCAGCCTGAAGACCGACACAACGCTACTCGAGGCTTATTACAGGGGACTCATGCGCGCCGGCCTGCACGATCGTGCCGAAAAGGAGCTCGCAACCTCGCTCAAATCGAACTGGCGCGGCCCGCTGGTGCGCCTGTTCGGCCTGGTGGAAGCCACCGATACGACGAAACAGCTGAAGCGCGCTGAGGGCTGGCTGAAGAACCATGGCGAAGACCCCGACCTGCTGCTGGCTGCCGCCCGCCTGTGCCTGCGCAACGAACTCTGGGGCAAAGCACGCAGTTATCTCGAAACCGTAATCAGCATGCGGCCGACACCGGAGGCCTACCAGGAGTACGGCGCCCTCCTTGCACAGATGGGCGAGGCCAACGCTGCCGCCGATGCCTACCGCGATGGCCTCGGCATGGTCGCTGCAAAGCCGCTGCCGGCCATTCCGCACATCGACAAAGAGTAAGTCGTGTTCACGATCGTCGCAGGCACCGGGTACACGGGCCGCCGCGTGCTGGAGCGCCTGCCCGAGACCGAGGTGGTGGGCCTCAGTCGTTCGATGGTGGACACTGCACACCCATTCCACGAGTTTGATTTCGACCAGCCGCGGACGCTGCCGCTGGACCTGCCGGACAGGTACGCAGTGCTCTATACCTGCCCGCCTGATGGCGAAGACGATGCACGCCTGCAGCGTTTCCTGTCGCTGCTGGAGCCTGTCCCGACTCGTTTCGTCTATATCAGCACGACCGGCGTCTACGGAGACTGCCAGGGTGCTGTCGTCAGCGAGGATGCGGCCGTGGCCGCGAACAACGGTATGGCAAGGGCCCGCATTGCCGCAGAGACCCTTCTCGAAAACGCTGCGAAGAACGGTGGGTATGAGCTCGTGATACTGCGTGCGCCCGGTATTTACGGACCCGGTCGCCTCCCGCTACAGCGCCTTGAGGAAGGCGGCGCGTTTCTGACAGAAGCAGACGCCAGTCCCGGCAATCGTATCCACGTGGATGATCTTGCGAGCTGCTGCGTTGCAGCACTCCGTGAGGACACCCCGGCGGGCATCTACAATGTCGGCGATGGCGACAACCGCAGCGCCACGTGGTTTGCCCACGAAGTGGCCCGCCAGGCGGCACTACCGGAACCGCGACTGATAAGCCGTGCGCAGGCCCAAAAGGAATTCTCGGCGGCCAGGCTCGCATTCCTGTCCTCATCGCGCATCGTGGACACAACGAAGATGCGCGAGGTGCTTGGCGTCACCCCGCGCTATTCGAATCCTGAGGACGGTATCAGGGCCAGCCTCCTGTAGG
>JAHEGH010000064.1 GCA_024639825.1 Gammaproteobacteria bacterium | reverse complement strand
AAGGTCAATTTCATAGGTCCGCCCATGACCGCTGAGCTGTAACTCGTACTGCGCTGTTCCTTCCACATCACTCGTCGCTGTCGCGGTCTTCTTCCTTTTTCTTTTCCGCAGCCTCTTTCTCGGCTTTCGTCGCGTCGAGGTGCTGTTGCTGGTCACCGTAGTGATCGTCGAGGGCATGCTCGGAGGCGAGCGGGCTCAGGTAGTGTTCCGCCGTCTTGCCTTCCTTGTTCATAGCCAGGCCGGTCAGGCAGGCCTTGACGATGAAGGCGCTGTTGAGCGCCGTCTTATAGGTGGGGTCCAGTGCCGGGTGAAACTCGACAAGATCGAAGCTGACGACATTGGACTCGGCGCACAGGCGTCGCACGATCGTAATCGACTCCCGCAT
The DNA here is from genome assembly GCA_024639825.1 of Gammaproteobacteria bacterium. GTDB lineage: Bacteria > Pseudomonadota > Gammaproteobacteria > Steroidobacterales > Woeseiaceae > UBA1847. The sequence continues at coordinate 14,335 of JAHEGH010000064.1, read as the reverse complement.
GTCCAGGCCGCCCGGCACCGGCGTGCCGGTCGCAGGCATGAATGCCGGATCCAGCACATCAATATCGAACGAGATATGAATCTTGCGGCCTTCCTCGCTGGCCTCGGCCACGACGCGGTCCAGCACGGCGTCCCAACCGCGCTTCTCGACTTCGGCCATCGTGTGATAACGCATGCCTTGTTCACGCATCCACTTGAAACCCGACTCGTCGGGCCCCGCCGAGCGCAGGCCGACCTGAATGTAGTCGGCAGCACGCACATGCCCCTCATTGATCAGCCGATAGACGGGTACGCCGTGATCGATCAGATGCGGGCCACCCCACCAGGCATCGTAGTGCGAGTCAAAATGAATCACTGACACCTTCTCTTTGCCGTAGACATCGGCCAGCGCCGCAACGTTCGGATACTCGAGCGAGTGGTCACCACCAATGATCACCGGTATGGCGCCGGTTTGTGCTATCTCACGCACCTTCTCACGCACATGGCGCATCGAGCGTTCGGTGCTGTTGTTGTCGATGGCGACGTCGCCGTAGTCGACAATATTCAGCACGTCGCGAGGATTGACCTGGACATACTGGTCAAGCGAACCCATCCGCCGGCCAAACAGCCGCAGGTCCGTCGTCGCCTGGGAGCCGGAGTCCCGCCATCCCGAGCCCATGTTCAGCGGCGCACCGAGGATCGCAACGTCGACCTCACCCGCGATGAGGTCTTCCTTGGTTAGCGCCAGCGGGTGACCGCCAAATGTCGGTGGTCCACCCCTGCCGTTGTAGCGGCCGAGCGCAATGGGTCCATCTTCGCGCTCGGGGTCCATCGACCTTGGTCGCTCTGTGCGCCAGGCGTTGAACTCCGTGGATTCGGTGTTGAACGGAATGTTGGGCAGGTCCCGACCTTCTTCGTAGCGGTGCTCCGATAGCACGTGCTGCATGGCATTGACCCACGCTTTGACTTCCTCGGGCGTGCGCTTTTCAAGTGCCTCAACGGTGTCTTTGGCCGAACCGGCGAAGCGGCGTGCATCGCCGCTCTTCAGGAACTCGATCTCGCCGTCCGTTAGCAACTCGAGTTTCGCTGCGACACTGTCGGGTAGTTCGATGGCTTCTTTTTTCTCGTCGCGCGGATCAACCGTGTCGAACGGGTAAGCGGCGTCGCCCACCACGTGCTCGGGCATCTCAGGCACTTCGTCAGCCCAGCCGAGCGGCGCAGCCAGTGCGGTGGCCAGGAGGAGGGTGGTACGAATATTGGTCGTCAGTTTGGTCATCTCGTCATCCCCTAGCGCTGGCCGTGATCAAGTGCGAGTGGATGCACGAAGTCAGGATCGAGACCCGCTTTGCGCACAGCGATACCGCCCAGGCAGGCATTCAGCACGGCGTTCGCATGCATGACTGACAGCCTGGAAAGATCCATCATCGGCGCAAGGTCGGTAATCTCGAAACCGACAATGTCTTTTGCCGCGCAGACATGTCGAATAGCCATTCTGACTTGCTCGATGCCAAGGCCATTCGCCTCGGCGCGTCCGGCGGCGATCATCTCGGCCGGCGCCAGCGCGCTGACATCAATGGAAACGAAAAACGCATCAGGGCCCTTGTCGACCTCAGTCTGTACGCGCTCCAGAACCGCCTCAAAACCGGTTTGCCGAATCTCCGCCATCGTGTGATATCGCACACCCTCATCGCGCAGCCATTGCAGCGTGCTTGCGTCCACATCCGCCCCGCGCAAACCCACCTGGATCGTGTCGCTACCCTTTACGACGCCCTCGTCAAGCAGGCGGAACACGGCCTGTCGGTCGGAAATCGTATGCGCATCGTTGCGCTCGGCGTCGGGATGGGCGCTGAAGTGCAGCAAGCCGAACGAGCCCGCGCCGTGATGCCCGGCGATGCCTTTGACGCCGGGGTAGAGCACCGACGTGTCGCCGCCAACCAGCATCGGGATAGCGCCGGTGCCCGCCGTTTCGGCCACCATGGCGGTGATATGACCGATCGATAATTCGATGCTCATCTGGTCGACTGCGAAGTCGCCATAGTCAACCACGGACAAGACGTCGAAGGGTTTGACCAGCGATTGCAGGTCGGGTGTTGCGATGGTGTCGAGGGCACGCATTTCGTCGGGCGCCCATCTTGCGTCGCGCACGCCACTGCTCACATTACTTGGCACGCCGACGATGGCCACGTCAACGTTGCCCGCCACGAGATCCTCAGGCCAGATCGCGACCTTCGCGCCACCGAAGGTGGGTACACCGGATTCTGGATAGAGATAGCGATGCACGCTGAACGGCCCCGGCTCGCGCTTCATCTCTCGCAGCTCCGGCGGTGTTACTACACTCCGGCGAAACGTATCCGTGGTCAGATTCAAAGGCGCGGCGCCCATGTCGCGCTCGGGCGAGTAGCCTAATTGTTCGGCGACCGTAATCAGGTCATCCATGAGTTTCTTCAGGCTTTCGGGTTCGCGCGTCGCCAGTTCGTGTTTGAGTTGGCTCTCGGGGATGACAGTAATGGCTGCGCCGGACGTGATAAAGGCACGTTGCGCCTTGTTGAGCGCATCGACCTTATCACTGAGATCTTTTGGCACGGACCACGCACCGAGCGCGCCCGAAAAAGGGATCAGCAGCAATGCGAGGACAAACGTGCGCGTACCCCGGCTCTTATTATTATGGTTCAAGGGCACATTCCTAAATTCAGGTTAGCGAAGGATAGTAGCCTAAAATCACCTCGACGTGCGCACAATACAGATGCGCTAACGTTATCTTTCGTAAACGACGTTCCCGTTGACGATTGTCATCAGGATCCGACCTTTCAGAATATCCGACGGGCTTTCGTCCGCGAGAACAAACGGATCGATATCCATAACAGTCAGGTCCGCCCAGCGACCAGCATCGATGATGCCGGTGTCATCCTCGCGAAAACTCGCGTAGGCCGACCAGATTGTGTAAGCACGGATCGATTCGTCGGAGCTGAGCCTTTGTTCCGGATACCAGCCCCCCTCGGGCGCCATGTTTTTATCCTGTCGAGTGATGGCCGAGTGCAGCCCGTAAAAGATGGAGTGATCGGAACCTGGATTGTCGGCATTGAACGTGATGTCCGCGCCGCTTTCTCGCAACGAGCGCCACGCGTACGCACCCAGAATTCTCTCCGGCCCCAAGCGCGCCTCGGCCCATCCCTTGTCTTCCATCGCGTGCGGCGGTTCCATGGAGGCAATGATGCCCAGCTGGCCGAGCCGCGGAATATCGTCCGGGTGCATAACCTGCGCGTGCTCGATGCGATGGCGGTTGTTGCGCGTGGACGGATCTTCCCTGAACACGCCTTCCAGGATATCCAGCGCCTCGCGATTGCCGGCGTCGCCGATCGCGTGTATCGCTACCTGGAAACCGGCCTTCATCGCCTCAACGTTAAGCGCCTGGTCGAAACCGTAACCGTCACCGCTGATACCACGATGACCTGGCTTATCTTCGTAGTCATAAAGCAGCCGCGCGCCGCGTGAGCCGAGCGCGCCATCGTAGTAGGCCTTTACCGCGCGCGTCACCAGCATGCTGTCGTTGTCGGTATCGGGACCCTTTTCAATCCATTTGCGAATGAGGTCTGCGTCACGCAGCGACAACATTGCGTAGACGCGGATCGGCAACCGGTCTTCTTCCTCGAGCTGCTCCAGAATACTCATGGCGCGTGCATCCAGTCCCGCATTGTGCACAGCGACATAGCCATCCGCGGCCATTTGGTTCAGGCCGATCAGGAGCTGCCTGATCAGCGTTTCCTGCGATGGTGCTGGCACGATGGCGTCCAGCATGGTGGTTGCGCGGTTTAGAAACAGGCCGTTCGGCTGACCGTCATTGCCAAGCCGCATCTCACCGCCCACCGGAACCTCGCTGTCCGCGGTGATACCACCAGCATCCAGTGCTGCCTGGTTTGCCCAGGCCGCAAACCCGTGCAGGCTGTCGAGGAAGACGGGGTGATTCGGGACCGCTTCACTCAACAGCACCTTGTCAGGATAGTGGTTGGCCCAGGCGCCTTCGTCCCAGCCCGCGCCGAGAATCCACTCACCGGCGGGAACTGACTTCGCGCGCTCCGCTAGCAGTGCGACCGCCTCTTCTTCGGTGGCCACGTCGGTAAGATCAACAGCATCGAGTTTTGCGCCGAGTTCGAACACATGGGTATGCGAGTCGACCAGGCCCGGGATCACGGTTGCACCGGCAAGGTCGACGACACGGGTCGTCTCACCCTGAAAGGCCAGGGCATCGGCTGTATCGCCGACAAAAACGATCTCACCGTTTTTTGTCGCGACCGCCTCGGCGTCCGGATGCCAGCCGGTGGCCGAGCGCGGCGCATCCGGGGCGAACGTGCCATCGGCGCCGGGCTCGCCCCAGTCCAGCGTATAGACGCGGGCATTCGTCAGGATCAGGTCAGCGTCATCGGCTTCGCTGGGCGGTGCCGGATCCGGCGCACACGCCGCGCAGAGGATGATCGAAGCGGCCAGTGAAAGAACGTTCAGGTGTCTCATTGCTCAATTGCCTGTATGGGGCCCAGCTGCAAACTTACCCCAGCTGTCACAGCTTGTCAGTTGATGAGCTCTTCTGACAACCCGGGCATACGAACAGGTTGCGGCTTCCTGCCGTGTGACGCTCGATCGTTGCACCGCACGCGTAACACTGGAGCCCCTCCCGGCCAAACACCTGGAAGCGGTATTGCCCATAGCTCATGCCGAGTGCCTTGCGTTCTTTCGCCTGCTTCGATGGTGCCGTCACGCCGCGAGTCCGATATGAGCGCCGGCTAATCGCAAGCGTTTGCTTCGCGATTGCACGCAGCCTGGTGTTATTCAGTTGCGATGGTTTCAAGCAAGGATTAACCCCAGCAGCCCAGAGGATCTCGGATCGAAGGTAGTTGCCGATGCCGGCCAAAAAGGCCTGGTCAAGATAAAGACCGGCAATTGCACGGTTGCGAAATGTCGCCGATTCGAGGCGATCGACGATGCCACCGGCGGTCAGTTCGGGATCAAGAATGTCCGGGCCAACGCGACATAGAAACGGATGCTTCTGCAGGCCTCGCTCGGTCAACACCTCGATATCCGATGCACTGTAAAGCAGCGCGCTGTGCGTTTTCGTATGCAGGCCGACACGCAGCTGACGGGTGGTCCGCGGCAGGCGGGGTCTGGGCATGGTGAACCACTTACCGTACAGCTGGTTGTGGCTGTAAAGAGTCAGGCCGTTGTCGAACCGGGTCAGCATGGCTTTACCGCGCGTATCCACGGCCGTCACGGCGGAACCTGCGAGGCGCTTTTCGAAACGCCTCAGCCGCTCCAGCCAGAGCTCCGCCTCAACGACAGTGTGGCCGACGAGGACCCTCGCGACCTTGTCGGCCGCCAGCCGAATTTCAGGTCCTTCGGGCATGCGCGCTAACTTCCATACGGCAATGATGAGACCGCTATCTTGCCGCCTTGGCCGCCCGGATAGCAGCTTCGACATGTAACAAGTCGTATCAGCAATGGAAATAGTGCTCGGCGGCGTCTTACAGTACGCGCATGATTCAAGATACCAGGCTGTACACAGCGCTGGCGCTCGCCGGCACGATTCCTTTCATTGCCAGCGCACTGCTGCCGATGCTGGGCTATGACTCGCTGCCGTACCTGGGTCCGTTGGACAAGCTGGTGGCCTCTTATGGACTCGCGATCGTCTGCTTCCTTGCCGGCGCTCACTGGGGCATCTATTTGTCCGGCCGTTCGGCGGGCTCGCTAAACCTGTTCGTCATCAGCAACGTGATCTTCCTGGCCGTGTGGTTTGCGTATGTCGGCGCCGGCATCAAGATAGCAATTGGTGTTCAGATGTTCGCGTTTCTCGCACTTTTGTTTATCGATCTGCGTCTGAAAGACAGTGACGTTATTTCCGCAGCGTATTTCCGCGTGCGCACCATGGCAACAACGATTGCCGTCGTATCCCTGCTCATCGTCATCGCACCGTGAGGCGCGTGGCAGTCATCGGCGCCGGACTGTCCGGTCTTGTTGCTGCCCGCGAACTGTGTGAATGCAGCGAGGTCACGGTGTTCGAAAAGTCTCGCGGGTATGGCGGCCGCATGGCTACTCGCTACGGGGGTGGTTTTGAGTTTGATCACGGGGCACAGTATTTCACCGCCCGATCCGTTGAGTTTCAGGATTTCCTCGAGCCGCTGATAGCGCAAGGCAAGGTTGCCAGTTGGCGTGCGCGATTCGCAGAGCTGGATCGAGATACCCTGGTTACGACAAGGGACTGGGACGACGCTTTCCCACACTACGTTGGCGCGCCGCGCATGAACGCGATCGGAAGGACTCTTGCCAATGGCCTGACCATCCGGCCGAACACCACCGTCGCCCATCTTGAGCGTGACACTGACGGCTGGAGCCTGGCCGACCGCGACGGTAACGCGCTGGGTCGCTTTGACTGGGTTGTTTGCGCGTTACCCGCGGCTCAGACTGCGACGCTGGTGCCGGCCGATTCGCGTTTGTACCAGTTCGCAGAAGGGGTGCAGATGCGGGCCTGCTATGCGTTGATGCTCGGCTTCGACAGGCCGCTACGCTTGCCGTGGCAGGCCGCGTTGGTGAATAACGCCGATATTAGCTGGATTTCGGTCAACAGCAGCAAACCGCGAAGAGCGAAAAAGTTCACGCTGGTGGTACATTCAACGAACGCCTATGCCGATGCCAATCTCGAAACGCACGCGTCCGCGATACAGGATCACCTGCTGCAAGAAGTCTCCGAGGTTGCCGGTATCGATTGCGGCCAGGTGTCGTTTTGCCAACTACAACGATGGCGATACGCTAACGTTGAAAAACAATCCGGGCCTGCCTGCCTGGTTGATGAGGACATGCAGCTTGCCGGCTGTGGCGACTGGTTTCACCATGGTCGAGTGGAAGCTGCATTCTCCAGCGGACTGGAGGCGGCAGGAAAGCTGCGCGCCCTGGTTGCCTGACATGACCGGCGCACCAGACAGTAGCCACTGCCAGCCATGCTAGTCGTTCTCGGAAACCAGCTGTTTTCGCCCGAGCATTTGCCCGCAGCAAAGACGACGCCCGTATTCATGGCCGAAGACCTGGGGCTTTGTACCTACGTTCGGCATCATCAGCAGAAGATCGTTCTTTTCCTCGCAGCGATGCGCGCCTACGCCGATGAGCTCGAAAAAGCCGGCTACGAGCTTATCTATCATCGACTCGACCCATCTGCGACCGACAGCTATGAGCAAAAGCTCGAAGCCGCAATGCGGCATCACGGTGCAACGTGCGTTCAGCACTTTGAAATCGAGGACAAGCCGATGGAAAACAGGCTGGTCGAATTTGCGCTTCACCATGGCTTCGACAGGGATGAACTGCCGTCGCCGATGTTCACCTGTTCGCGCGACGCGTTCTCGGCGTTTGCCAACAACAAGTCGCGCTTGTTGATGGGCGATTTTTATAAGCAACAGCGCCGTCGTCTTGATGTGTTGCTTGACGCAGACGCGAAGCCGCTGGGCGGGCAGTGGAGTTTCGATGCGGACAACCGCAAGAAGCTGCCACGCAAGGTGCAACCGCCGGAGATGGTCTGGACGACACCGGGCAGGCATGAGAAGGATGTCATCGAACTGGTACGACGTCAGTTCAAGGACCATCCGGGCGACGCGAGGGAATTTTGCTGGCCTGTCACGCGCAGCCAGGCACGCGACTGGCTCGAAGACTTCGTTGCCAATCGACTGGAAAATTTCGGGCCTTACGAAGATGCCATAAGCTCGCGCTCCGTGACCGTTTTCCACAGCGTGCTGAGCCCCTGTCTTAACCTCGGCCTGCTGACGCCGCGCGAGGTGATCGACGCTGCGCTCGATCGCGCCGGCGAGATACCCATGCAAAGCCTCGAGGGGTTCGTCCGCCAGGTAATTGGCTGGCGAGAGTTTGTGCGCGGTGTCTACCGGCACTACAGCGAACAACAGGACGCCACCAATTTCTGGTCACACGAACGCGAAATGTCACCCAGCTGGCACGACGGGACGACGGGTATTCCACCGCTTGATGACGCTGTCTGCACGGCGCAGCGACTCGGCTGGACGCATCACATACCGCGCCTGATGGTCCTCGGTAACCTGATGACACTTTGCGAAATCAGGCCATCGAGTGCGCATCGCTGGTTCATGGAGATGTTCGTTGATTCGTCGGAATGGGTTATGGGTCCGAACGTCTACGGCATGGGGCTCTTCAGTGACGGTGGCATCTTCGCGACAAAGCCTTATATATGTGGCTCGAATTACCTGCTCAAAATGAGCGACTATAAAAAGGGCCCCTGGTGCGACATTGTTGATGGCCTCTACTGGCGTTTCATTGATAAGCACCGCGAGTTCTTCAGCGGCAATCCGCGCCTTGCATTGATGCCGAGGGCGCTGGACCGACTGGATAGCGAGCGACGGACGCGTATCTTCCTCGCGGCCGAGGCGTTCCTGGAACAGCATACGGTTGCGTCGTAGGCGGCACGCATTCGGTTCCATCGGGTTCGATTGCCTTTACAGGATAGTAACGGAGGCAATGCCTCCCTCAATGTGGCAGCCTTGGGTTGAGCATTGATGGAGTCGTTCGCCACCATGTCCCAAAACTACCGCGCGGAGTTCGAGATTCCGCGAGACATCTGTTACCTGAATGCGGCCTACATGACGCCGCAGCCGCGTCGTGTGCTCGAGGCGACAATTCGAGGTGCAACACAGCGTTCGCAGCCCTGGCAGATTACGCCGGCCGACTTTTTCGCGGAGACCGAGGCCGTGCGCGCGGCCTTCGCGCGCCAGGTCGGTTGTTCTCCCGACCATATCGCCATCGTGCCGTCGGCGGGGTACGGAGTGGCTTGCGCGGCAAACAATATTTCGACGCAAGCCGGGGATGTCATTCTTGCGATGCAAGAACAGTTTCCGGCGAACTACTATTCCTGGCGCCGTCAGGCATTGGCCTCGGGAGCTGAGTTTCATGTTGTCAGCAAGGAGCCCGGTCAGTCCTGGGCCGACGCGCTGCTCAAAGCCATCGAGCATCTGGGAGATAGCATCGCCATCGCAACACTCGAAGGGCATCACTGGGCGACGGCCGAGTATGTCGATCTGGATAGTGTCATACCGGCATTGCGCGCTGTCGGCGCCAGGGTTGTTCTCGACCTGACACAAACGATCGGCGCTTACCCTATCGACATCACCCGTCTTGCTCCGGACTTCATGGCCACCGCCGCGTACAAGTGGCAGTTCTGCCCTTACGGCATCGCGTTTCTCTATGTCGACGAGCAATACTTTGACGGTGTGCCGATTGAAGAGGCCTGGATGAGCCGCGATGGTGCCGAGGATTTTTCGCGACTTGCCAGGTTTACGGACCTTTGCCAACCGGGAGCCCGCCGCTTTGACATGGGCGAGAAGTCGAGTTTCTCGAATGTCGCTGGCGCAAGCGCCGCGCTGCAGATGCTTGAGGAGTGGCACATCGACACGATTTCAAAAACGCTGGCCGACACGAATGCTCGCATCGCCGGGATCCTGACCAAGCACGGATTTGAGACGCTGCCGCCCGAGGCTCGCGCGCCGCATTTTCAGGGTGCCCGCCTGCCGGCCGCCGACCCGAGGAAGCTGGCAGCAGGGCTCATCGACAACGGAGTTTATGCAAGCGTGCGCGGTGAGTACCTGAGAGTTGCACCGCATCTCTATACGGATGATGAGGATCTGGCTCGCTTTGACAAAGCGCTCGGCCTCGCCGGCTCCTGACGCGTGCCTTAGACTGGCTTAGTCGGCAGCTCTGATCTTTTCCACAGCTGCGGTCGCCGCATAGGCGCGGACGCTGGCCAGGTCCAATTCAAAAGGGCCGTCCTGGTTGTCGTAGATCATCAGGCCCATGCCAGTGATCTGCCCGGAGTCGAGTTTCGGCCCATCGAGCTGATAGCCGCGAAATCTTGGAATGAATCGGTAGAACGGGATGTCGACAGTCGTCCACGTCCCTTTTTGAGTTTTGAAATCAGCCCAGTAGCTGACCTGTCTCCCACGCCAGAGCGCGGTCGTCGACAGGCGCCAGGTATAGAGCCGGCCATCGCCCTTTACGTGCAACCGGATTCCGGCGTAGTTCGACAGGTCGAGCGTCACGGGCGATGTGCGGATTGAGCTGAAACCGCCGCCATTGGTGTTCGTATCACCAGTGAAATGCAGTGCGCCTTGCTCCTGTCGGAAACCACCCTCGCTCCGTCCTCCCATGACGTTATCGTTCACGACGTACCAGCCGAGGTCGGCGCTGTCCGACGTGAAATCGGTCAGCAGAATCTCGTTGGCGGGAGCATCGGCAGCCGCCTGTGGGGGTACGACAAATGTCATAAGCAGTAGTCCATAGGTCAGCGGAATGGGATTTGCGCGCATAGGTCAAGCCCGTTGATTCCGTGAATCACTCTGTAGTTTACGAGGCGCCTACTTTAGCAGCACTGGCGCCACTGGAGGCCGGTCAGAAACATTCGGTAACACTTGCACACACTATTGACACCATTTTGCGCTGCTCAGTCGATACCGTGAGTGCATACCCAAAACTCATCAACTGAAAGGATACGCAAATGACCTCATTTATTGCCAAGCGCGCTGGAATTCTGGCGTTTTGTGCCCTCGGCCTCGTTACAACGATGGCTAATGCCGGCCATCATGAAAAATACGAAATGGCTAAAGCCGATATTGTCGACACGGCTGTTGCTGCGGGCCAGTTCAAAACACTTGCTGCCGCACTGACGGCGGCAGGACTCGTTGACACGCTGAAGGGCGACGGTCCTTTCACCGTGTTCGCGCCGACCGACGAAGCGTTTGCAAAGCTTCCGGAAGGAACGGTCGAAAACCTGCTGAAACCTGAGAATCGCGATCAGCTGGTATCGATCCTGACCTACCACGTCGTCCCGGGCAAAGTGTATGCCGCAGACGTGGTGAAGCTGACATCGGCTACTACCGTGAATGGCTCAGACATCAGCATCAAGGTGGCGGATAGCGGCGTAAGCATCGATAACGCCAATGTCATCAAGACCGACATCAAGGCGAGCAATGGTGTGGTCCATGTGATTGATTCCGTGATCCTGCCTAACTAATTTCTGAGTAAGCAAAACTGATCAGCAGGAAAGCCGGGCTATGCCCGGCTTTTTTGTGTGCCCCTGACTCCTTGTGGCTTTATAGCAACAGCAAAACTTTGACATTCTCTACGAATCAACTAAGTTAACAATAAGCGCGGCTTACTTTGTTGCGAAAAATCGACAGAAAGCCGTTCTAATAATCTGACCGCCAGCAGGAGCAGAAGAAATGAAGCACCAAAAATATGTAGTCGGGGGACTAAGTGGAGCTTTGGCACTGTCCCTATGTTTACTCAGCCCGCAACCGGCCTTTGCGCAGGAAGACGGCGCTGAAGCACTCGAAGAGGTCGTCGTAACGGGCTCGCGCATTCGACAGAACCCACTCGATGCACGCACGCCCGTGCAGATCATGACCGCTGAAGACATGGCCGCCTCAGGCGATGTTTCCATCGGTGATTTTCTGCAGCGCATGCCTATCGCAGGTTCTTCGATCAATCGCTCCAATAATGCGTCCGGCAACCTTGGCTTCCCGCCAGACGGTGCCGGTATTGGTGCCGGTTCATCCGAAATCGATTTGCGTTACTTGGGTTCCAAGCGCGTACTCGTGCTGGTTGACGGTCACCGCTGGGTGCGCGGATCGTCGGCAAGTGGTGTATCGGGCGCGGTCGATCTGAACACGATTCCCGCTAACGCGATTGGCCGCATCGAGGTCCTGCAGGACGGCGCCTCGACGATCTATGGATCTGACGCCATCGGCGGCGTGGTCAACATCATTACGAAAGACAACTATGACGGTCTTGATGTTTCCTATTATTACGGTGCCTACGACGAAGGCGACGGTAAGAGCCAGGAATTCAATCTTTCCTTCGGCGCCGAATCCGACAAAGGCCGCATCCTGATTGCCACAAGCTACACGGAGCAGGGTGACGTCTCTGCTGCAGATCGAGACATTTCCCTGTACCCGATCGCCGGCGTCCCCTTGGGTGCGAGCTCGGGTACACCGCAAGGTCGCTACGTGTTCTATGATCCACGTATTCCGGCACCGAACCCCGGTGACAACATCGTCAACCTCGCGCTTAACGATAACGTTTTGAATGATGGCGGCGCCAATATTCCGGTGTACGACTTCAACAATCCGGCCAGCAATGATTTCCACGGGTTCACGAACGCGGATCGCTTCAACTATCAGCCGTTCAACCACCTGATGACGCCCAATGAGCGGGTCAACTTCTTCATGAAGGGCGAATACGATATCGCGGCCAATACGCTGTTCCGGTTGACGGCTACCTTCAACAACAGGACCTCACAGAACCGCGCGGCCCCTGAGCCGCTGTTTGCGGGTCCCGGTGGCGGCGGTGGCGCTGTCATGGAAAACATCATTTTCCATGCCGACAATCCGTTCAACCCGTTCGGTATCGACGTTGGACCGGCCGAAATTCAGGATGGCTTCATGACGCGCCGTCCGCTCGAAGCGGGCCCGCGTATCTTCGATCAAAACGTTGACACCTACCATATCGCCGGCGCCCTGGAAGGGGAGTTGGAGATGAACTCTTCAACCTGGTACTGGGATGCGCATGCCAGCTGGTCACAGAACCAGGCAAACCAGCGCAAGTCGGGTGCATTCAACGCGCGAAAACTGTCGATTGCTGTCGGTGATCCGGTCGTCTGTGCCGCTAACCCGGGCTGTGTGCCGTTCAACTTCTTCGGTGGTCAGGGTCCCAATGGCGAGGGTTCTATCACCCAGGAGATGCTCGACTACGTGACCTTTATCCAGAAGGATGAAAGTGAACAGGAAATGTTCAACGTCACCGCCAACATCTCCGGCGAACTTGGCAGTCTGCCGGGTGGTCCCGTCGGTCTCGCTTTTGGTATGGAATATCGTGATGAAGAGGGTTTCTTTGTTCCGGATTCAGTGGTTTCCAGTGGCGATACCGCAGGTGTCCCATCAAGCCCGACGGCAGGTTCCTATGACGTCTTCGAGCTCTACGGTGAGGCCATCTTCCCGATCATGGAATCTTTCGATATTTCGACAGCCGTACGCTTCTCTGACTACGATCGCACCGGCTCGGCCGATGTGTTCAAGCTGGGCGCCAACTGGCGGCCGACTGACGACCTGCATCTGCGGGCCAGTTTCTCGGAGGGCTTCCGTGCTCCGAATATCGGCGAGTTGTTTAATACCGGATCGCGTTTCGATGCATCGATTACAGATCCCTGTGATGCCGATGCGTTGGCTGTGACGCCTGAACTGCAGGCCAATTGCACCACTCTGGGTGTGCCGATTGGCTACCAACAGCTCAATCCGCAGATCAGCGTAACGACGGGCGGCAATCTGCTGCTCACGCCGGAAGAAGCGGAAACCCTGACGTTCGGCCTGACCTGGGATGCCACGGCAATCTCCGACAGCATGGATTCGATTGCGGGCATTACGTTCGAAGCGAACTACTATGACATTACGGTCGACAATGCGATTCAGGCGCCAGATGCAGGCGACGTACTGTTGCAGTGTGTGCAGACGCTTAACCCGATTTTCTGTGACAACGTCACTCGAGTCGGCGCAACCGTTACGCGCATCGGTGGTGTTTTGCAGAACATTGGTGGTATCGAGACAACCGGTTTTGACTGGACGGTTACCATGGACTTCGAACCGACGAGCTTTGGTGAATTCAGGGCTCGCTGGTCGAATACGCATCTTCTCGATTACACAGAGATCACCGACGGGCCGGATGGTCCGGTCAGTATCGATCGGGCAGGCACCGAACTCGGTTCGCCGGAACGTGGCTTTGTTGAGTGGAAGTCGACGCTCATCGTCGATTGGACGAAGAACGACTGGACGGTTGCTCTCACCAATCGCTACATGAGTGAAATCGAGGAACAGTGTACCGGCCTGGTTGCCGATTTTGGCTTCTCAGACCTATGCACCACGCCAACGACCAACAAGATCAAAGCCAAGCTCTATACCGACGTGCAGGTTTCCTGGAGCCCGTCGGCGAGCAGCGATCGTTGGACCCTTCAGGGCGGCGTGCAAAATCTCTTCAACACGAAGACGCCAATCTGCTTTAGCTGTGATCTGAACAGCTTCGACGGCACCCTGCACCCGATCTCGGGTAGCTACGTGTACGGAAGGATCAACTACCGACTCTAACGAGCCAGGCGTTTCCAAAGAAGACAGGCGGCCCCGAGAGGGGCCGCCTTTTTTATTGCGCGCTTCAAAACTCGCCAATTAACCGCGGTCTGATTGCGGCTTATACCTATAACCGGAACCTTTCCAGCACACGCGGCGTGTAGGTTCTAAACAGCCGGATTATGTCTCGACGCC
>JAHEGH010000137.1 GCA_024639825.1 Gammaproteobacteria bacterium | reverse complement strand
GCATCAATGCGGGCCTGAAATGCATCGAGCTGCGCTGCGGTCTCTTCGCCGCGGGCAGCGGGATCGCCCTTGCCTGCCTGATCAAGGCCTTGCGTGTACATAGGAGAACTCCTCAGGGGACATTACTAAACTGTCACAAGTTTTCGGTATTTTCCTGATATTTCGTATCACTTTCAAGGGCTAATTACGGAAGCCTCGTTGCTGGCAGAGCGGCCCCGAAAAATGGCGACCACCTCGTCCCGCTGGTTGCGCACCTCAACCGTATATAAACCCCGCCGGCGGCCCCGATAATCCTCTACAGCGGTCGCCGTCAGCTGGTCACCGCACACCGCAGGCCGCAGGAACTCGATCTGTGCCGCTGCGGCAAAAGTTTGCTGATCGTAGGCGTTGCACGCGAATGCGAAGGCCGTATCCGCCAGCGCAAACGTAAGGCCGCCATGAATGACGTCAAAGCCATTCACCATGTCATCACGAACCGTCATGGTTGCCACTGCTTTGCCCGGTTCGGGAATCTGGATAGAAATTCCAAGGGCCGCGGACGCCCTGTCCGCCGCTAACATCGCAGCGGCGCATCGCTGCGCAGTTCTCAAGTCACTCATTGCTCACCTTTTTCTGCAGGTCGAGGCCGCCAAAGCGGCGCATAAACAGGCGTGAGGGCGGTGGCAGCGGCCCATCGGCTGTCTCCATCATGCTGTCCAGATGCGTGTCAGCTTGTGCATGTATACGCCGATACAAGTTGCGACACAGCTGGTACGCGGCTGCGCCATGCCAACTGGCGGGTAACAGCTCAGCCGGAAGCCAGGGATCGCGCAACAGCACCTTCCGATACTCCTGAATCAGTAGTGTTCGGATCAGGAAGGCCTCCCTGTTCGTCGCAGCGCGCTTCCCGGACAGAGCCTTGTAGACAGTGCGAAAGCGCTGCACAAACTCGGCGTAGCGCGCGTCGATTTCGTCGAGGTTCCAGCAGTCACGGGAGAGCTCGCGCATGGCTGTTTCGCCATGGATGGTCTGCCCGCGCATGACGACCAGCGAATCGGCGACACCAAGCCGCCGCATCGTCACTTCGAGTTCAGCAAACTCGGGAGACGGATGCGCAAGCACGTTGGCAGAAAGCGGGCCGAACCCAAGCCAACCACACTCGCGACGCACGGTTTCCCGAGTCGCTGTATCGAGTCCCGACAGCAGCAACAGGCACCACTCGCCGTCCCAGTGATCAACCGGCTGGCCGTAAATCCGATTCGTCGCCTGCTCAAACCGCTCCCTGCCAGCTTCCGTCAGGCTGTAATAGGACCGTCGACCGATCTGTTGTGACTGCAACCAGCCATCTTTTGTGAGGCGAAACACCGAGGTACGCACCAGGCGCTCACTGATGCCAAAGTCCGCCATCGTTTGGATCAGGCTACCAAGCCAGACTGTACCGCCGCGCGGCGCGATCGCGTCACCGAAGACCGTTGTAATCAGAGAGCCCGCGCGCACCGTGGGACGCGCACGAAATTCGTCAACGAGATTCTTGCATGCGCTCTGGATGCTCATTTTCGGCCACTTTGCTTTCGGTGGGCCTGACCGTACAATCCGATACAGTTTTTTTCAAATTATTGCGAGTTCCGTATGACAAGCAAACTTGGCAACCTGGTCCTCGACGAATGGGTCGATGGCGATGGTGATGGCAACACCCTTATCAGCGCCGTCAACGGCGAGCCCGTGGCCCAGATCACCAGCGACGGACTCGATTTTGCCAATATCCTCCATCACGCTCGCAATATCGGCGGCGCCAACCTGCGCAAGCTGACCTTTCATGAGCGCGGTGAAATGCTCAAGGCTCTCGCCCAGTACCTCATGGAGCACAAGAAGGAGTTTTACGGCCTCTCGACCGAGACCGGCGCCACCCGCAGCGACAGCTGGGTCGATATCGAGGGCGGCATATCAACATTGTTCGTGTTCTCCAGCAAGGCCCGGCGCGAGATGCCAAACGATCACGTTTACCTGGATGGTCCGCCGGAACAACTGTCGAAGAACGGGACGTTTCTCGGGCAGCACATCTATACACCGAAGCTTGGCGCAGCAGTGCATATCAACGCGTTCAACTTTCCCTGCTGGGGGATGCTCGAGAAACTCGGGCCGGCACTAATTGCGGGTGTTCCTGCCATCGTCAAGCCAGCCTCAAGCACCGCGTATTTGACGGAGCTTATGGTGCGGCGCATCCATGCGTCGGGCATCCTGCCCGACGGTGCCTTGCAGTTGATCTGCGGCAGCGTGGGTAACCTGTTTGATCACCTGAACTGCCAGGACACCATCGCGTTCACGGGCTCGAAGAATACGGCTGAATTCCTGCAGGCACACCCGCGTGTGGTCAGCGAGTCAGTCGCATTTACGGCGGAAACCGATTCGCTCAACGCCTCAATTCTTGGGCCCGATGCCCTGCCAGGCACGCCTGAATTCGAACTCTACGTCAAGGAAGTCACACGCGAGATGACGGCCAAGGCCGGACAGAAATGCACGGCGATACGCCGCATCATTGCGCCGGCAGGGTTCGCCGGAGAACTGGTTGAAGCACTCGCCAAATCACTGGGCGAAATCCGGATCGGCAACCCGGCGAGCAAGGACGTCGACATGGGCGCCCTGGCCAGCCAGGGACAGCGTGACGAGGTCAGGGACCGCGTCAAAGAGCTTTCGAACCAGGCGGATATCGTCTTCGGTGGTACTGACGACTTTGATGTTGTCGACGCCGACGTCAGTAAGGGCGCATTCTTCATGCCCACATTGCTGCATTGCGAAAGGCCACTTACGTCACGCGCCGTGCACTCCGTAGAGGCGTTCGGCCCGGTCAGTACCGTGCTGCCGTACACCGATCTCGACGAGGCGATCGAATTGTCACGCCTGGGAGAAGGCAGCCTGGCCGGCTCCATCGTCACCAACGACAATGCTGTTGCGCGCAGGCTGGTGCTGGGAACGGCCGCTTATCACGGCCGCATGGTGGTCATTAATCGCCATTGTGCCGCGGAATCGACCGGGCACGGTTCGCCCTTACCCCACCTCGTCCACGGCGGGCCAGGTCGCGCCGGGGGCGGTGAAGAAATGGGCGGAGTGCGTGGCGTCAAACACTACATGCAACGTACAGCCATCCAGGGCTCACCGCAGACACTGACGGCAATCGGCAACCGCTGGGTCCGCGGGGCCGACCAGAAGGACCCCGGCATGCATCCGTTCCGCAAGACCTTCGAACAACTGGACATCGGGGACACGCTCGTCACGGACGCTCGTGAAGTAACACTTGAGGACATCCAGCATTTCGCAGAATTCACCGGCGATACCTTTTATGCGCACACCGATGAAGAAGCCGCGGCGAAAAACCCGTTTTTCGATGGGCGGGTCGCTCACGGCTACCTGATCCTATCCTTCGCGGCGGGCCTGTTTGTCGATCCCGACTTCGGCCCGGTGCTCGCCAATTATGGCGTCGACGACCTGCGCTTCGCCAAGCCCGTCAATTACGGGGACACACTCAGGGTCCGGCTGGCCTGTAAACAGAAGACCCTCAGGGCCGGAACGGGCTATGGCGAGGTGCGCTGGGACGCCGAGGTCACCAACCAGGACGGGGAAATCGTCGCCCAATACGACGTCTTGACCCTGGTTGCGACTAACGAACAGTGGGCATCGGTGCAATAGGTTCTATATAATGCGCGCCCTTTGCAGCACACGACTAAAGGACGCGCATGACCACGGCCAAGATTATCTACACGAAGGTCGACGAGGCTCCAGCCCTCGCCACGTATTCGTTCCTGCCTATTGTTAAGGCGTTTACCGATGCCGCTGGCCTCGACGTAGAAACGCGTGATATTTCGCTCGCAGGCCGCATTCTCGCGACTTTTCCCGAGAACCTGACCGACGAACAGCGCGTCGACGATGCGCTGGCCGAGCTCGGTGAGCTCGCCAAGACACCGGCCGCCAACATCATCAAGCTGCCAAACATCTCGGCATCTGTCCCGCAGCTCGTGGCAGCGATTGAAGAACTGCAATCGAAGGGCTTTGCTATCCCGGACTTTCCCGAGGAACCAGCAAATGACGCGGAGAAAGCCATTGCCGATCGTTACTCAAAGGTACTTGGCAGTGCGGTAAACCCGGTGCTGCGTGAAGGCAACTCGGATCGCCGTGTCGCCATTGCTGTAAAGAATTTTGCGAAGGCACACCCGCACCGCATGGGTGCATGGAGTGCGGACTCGAAGTCGCACGTCGCCCATATGGACGACAAGGACTTTTACGCAAGCGAGCAATCGGCCATTGTCGCCAAAGCAGGCAACCTCCGTATCGAACACACCGACGCGGAAGGTAACGCAACGGTCTTGC
>JAHEGH010000063.1 GCA_024639825.1 Gammaproteobacteria bacterium | reverse complement strand
GGACGTATCTCTGGTGTTCCGGTTGTCACGCCAGTGGCATTGCCGGGTAGCTATATACGGACAGGATAACCGCTGAAAGCATCTAAGCGGGAAGCCCCCTTCAAGATTAGATTTCCCTGGAGCTTTAAGCTCCCTTAAGTGCCCTCGAAGACTACGAGGTTGATAGGCTGGGTGTGGAAGCGCAGTAATGCGTGAAGCTAACCAGTACTAATTGCACGTGAGGCTTGATCATATAACGCCAAAACATTTTGGTTGTCGCGAAGAGACAAAAAGTCCTTAGCGAATCAACAAGGCGTTGTGTGCGACATGGAATGCGACACGAAGATAAATCTCAGATTGTCAGAAATTTTCCAGATTGTTTTTATTCCCGTAAATAGGGTGCCGGACACCCTATTTGCGACAGGAATTTAGAGTCGGATCCCTGAAATAGGGTGTCCGGTACCTAATTTCCTAAACCAGTTTTCCTGGCGGCAATAGCGAGTGGGAACCACCCGATCCCTTTTCGAACTCGGAAGTGAAAACACTCAGCGCCGATGGTAGTGTGGGGTTTCCCCATGTGAGAGTAGGACACCGCCAGGATTTATATACGAAAAAGCCGCAGCCTGTTTAGGGTTGCGGCTTTTTTTTTGAGTACCGCAATGAACGTGACTTTATTGGGACACCGTGACATAGCGAGCCTGTATGCACTCGATCGGGTCATGCGTTCGATGCCAGAGCACCGTTATTCGGTGTTCCTGTCCGGTGAGCTAAAGACACCCGGTGCGCCGGATGCCCGGCTCGCAGAGCTCGCCCGGGCAGACGCGCACTTGTGCGAACGGTTTATTGCCGGTGAGCTGGCAGGGCCGATTAGCGGAGAACTCGCTGCGCTGCCTGAACTGCCGCGACCGAACTCGAAACAGGGCCTGGAGAAATTAAAGGCCCTCCGGCCGGACCTCGTCGTTTCCATCCGCTATCGCCGCATTCTGCAGCCCGAGTTCATTCGAGTCGCGAAGCACGGCGTCATCAATCTGCATTCCGGCATTCTTCCGGACTACCGCGGTGTCATGGCGACGTTCTGGGCGATGTTGGCCGGTGAGCCGCAAATAGGGACGACGCTGCACCGCATCGTCGATGCCGGCATAGACACCGGACCAGTCATCGAGATCAATCGTCGTCCGACACGCCCAAAATCCTCCTATCTCGCCAATGTGATTGGCTTGTACGCCGATGGCTGCGACGCAATAATCCGCGCAACTCGTACCTTTTCGACGAGCGGAGACGTGCCCGGCCAGCCTCAGATCGCGGGCGGTTATTACTTCGGGGCCCCCGACAGTGACGCCCTAACTCGCTACGAAAGCGGCGGTTTGACCTTGTTTGATGGCAGCGAAGACCTGGAATTCCACGTGCCGCACTAGGTCAGTGGGCGCGCTTACTACCTCATGCCGCTTGACTCATCGAGGAATAAGCCCAATAGTAGTGTGTCGACGATCTGTTGCAAATTAGCAACGCTTGGGCGCTGTTGTCGACATTGATACTTGTCACAGGACGATTGTTAGCGAATCGCACCCTCTATAAAGGTGTCGGACTCTGCTACCATGAAGAAGATTTTGGGGATTAGGAGGACATGAATGAAAATGATAATCAATAAAGGATCGGGCCTACTGTTAGGTCTGGTCGTGGCGACAACCGTTGTATCGCCGCAACAATCTTTTGCACAAAGCGATGAGATGATCGAAGAGATCGTCACCACCGGTACCCGTCGAGCAGATCGCTCGGCCACGGACTCCCCGGTGCCCATCGACGTCATCTCGGGTACTGAATTTACTCAGGCCGCATCCGCAGATGTTCAGGACTTATTGCGCACGGCTGTACCTTCATTTGACGTGAACACCCAGCCCATCAGCGACGCAGCCACAGTTTCACGGCCTGCGAACGTACGCGGCTTGTCACCGGACAATGTACTGATTCTGGTCAATGGCAAACGGCGTCATCGCGGTTCGGTTATTTCATTCCTTGGTGGCGGTATTTCCGACGGTGCCCAGGGTGTTGATATTTCTTCGATTCCAGCGCTCGCCCTGAAACAGGTCGAGGTTCTCCGCGACGGTGCATCCTCGCAGTACGGCTCCGACGCCATTGCGGGCGTCATCAACTTCGTGCTGAGAGACGCCGACCAAGGCGCCGACCTGCAGGTTAACTACGGCTCAACCTTCGAAGGTGACGGTAACAACTATCGCGTTGCAGGCAACATTGGCCTGCCGCTTGGCGAGTCCGGCTTCATCAATTTGACCGGCGAAATCAATGACGTTGAAGGAACGGTTCGGTCAGTAGTGCGTGACGACGTTCTGGCGCTGATTGCTGCCGGCAATACCGACGTAGCTGACTTCCAAACCATCAACTCGTACACGAATGAAGTGCCGCAATACTGGGGTCAGCCTGATGTGACGGATGACGTCAAATTCTTCGTCAATGCGGGCATCGACCTGAGCGAAAGCACCGAACTCTACTTCTTCGGCAACTACGCGCAGCGTACGGCGGAGGGCGGTTTCTTCTTCCGTAACCCGACGAATCGTGGCGGCGTCTACGCAGGCCCTCTGGTTGATGCAAACGGCGATCTGGATCCTGCCGGCATCGCATCGGTTCGCGTGGGTGACCTTGACGGTCTGGGCGTTGGCGGTGCTTGCCCCGCTGGTATCCCGCTGTCGGGCACCGGCGGCTTGATCATGGACCCGGCGATTCTGGCGGCCGTTACGGCCGACCCGAACTGCTTCTCCTTTGTCGAGACGATTCCGAGTGGCTTCGTGCCGCGCTTTGGTGGCGACAACGAGGACATGGCCATTGCAGCCGGCCTTCGTGGTGAGTTCAATCTCGGCAGCGGCCTGAGCTATGACTTCAGCGTCTCGCAAGGCTCCAACCGGACGGATTTCTTCATTCGTAATACGGTCAACGCATCACTCGGACCGAACACGCCGAGGAACTTCGTCCCCGGTGGGCAAGAGCAGACCGAGACAATGGTTAATGCAGACTTTGTCTACGCCATGGATGTGGGCTTTGCGTCGGATCTGAACGTTGCGTTCGGTACCGAGTATCGCAAGGAAGAGTTCGACCTGTTCGCCGGCGATGCCGCGTCATATGCGCTGGGACCACTCTCTGATCAGGGCTTCTCGTCCAGCTCAAATGGCTTTGGTGGCTTCCCCAACAGCACCTCCGCCGATCAGGACAGTATCGCTGCCTATGTCGACCTGGAGGCCGATCTGACCGACAAACTCACGCTGCAAGCGGCGGTTCGCTTCGAAGACTTCAGTGAGTTCGGCAATACAACGGATGTGAAGATCGCTGGTATGTACCACGTGAGTGACACGCTCCGCCTTCGCGGTGCGTACTCAACCGGCTTCCACGCACCAACTGCCGGTCAAGCGAACATCACGAACGTGACTACGCAGAACGTTAATGGCGTACTGCAGGACCAGGGCACCTTGCCGCTGTCTTCTGCGGCAGGCCAGCTGGCGGCAGACTTCATTGAGAGTGACGGCAACGGTCGTCCGCAGTTGGGACCGGAAGATGCGCGAAACTTCGCATTCGGTGTTTCCTTTGATGTGGGCGAATCAACCTGGACAATCGATTACTACGACATCCAGCTTGAGGATCGGGTTGCGCTTGGCGCCAATGTGAACTTCCTCGACGCATTGAATTTCGCTGACCCCAACAACAACGACTATCAAACCGTGTCGGAAGCGTTGACCGGTCTGGATGCTGATGGCGTGATCAATCGCCAGGAATTCATCGGTCTGGATGATCTGACAGTATTCCGCTTCTTCTCCAACAGCTTCGATACCACAACGACCGGTGTTGATCTTGTCGGTAATTTCGGCTTTGCGCTGGGTAGTGGTGAATCGACCATCACGGTTGCCGCTAACTACAACAAGACGAAAGTGGATGATGTTGGTACGCTGAATCCGATCGACAGCGACCGTGTGCGGGCACTTGAAGACTTGCTGCCAAACATCAAAGGTAGTGTCACCTGGACGCATCTCGTGAATAACTTCCGCACCATGCTTCGCGCCAATTACTACGGTGGATGGGATGATACGGGTAACGGCGTCGATGGAATTGGCGCAGCGTTCCTGCTTGATGCTGAGGTTGCCTATCAAATCAACGACAAAGTTGAAGTCGTTGGCGGCTTGTCCAATATGTTCGATACATACCCTGACAAGAACCCGGGAGCAGGCGATTTGGGCCAGCTCTATTCTGAAGCCAGCCCATTCGGTTTCAATGGAGGCGCCTGGTACGTACGGGCTCGCATGACATTCTAGAGTTCGTTTAAGCGTTATCGAGAAAGCCCCGCTATCAGCGGGGCTTTTTTTTGCCCGCGATTTTTGGTCTAGCTTGCGTGGATCTTGCTGAGCTCGTCACTGTCGATCTGCTTGACCGCCTTCTCCACCATGTAGTCAAAGCATTCTTTGGCGTCGTGGACCCGTTTTACTGATCCGAGTTCGGTGAGTGACGCCACACCGCAAGCCTTTTCAGCAGCGCGTTCGACACGCGTATACAACATCGCCGCGCCTGGCGCGCTGTCAATGTTGAGATCACCCCAGACCACCTGGATTTTGATCCTGTCTCTTGGGCTGGATGAAGTGGCTAATGCCGTGGTGGGCAGAGCCAGCGCCAGTAACGATGCAAAAACGATACGATTGATTGTGTGCTTCTTCATGGTCTTCCCCTTCTATCTACGCCAGTTGAGTCTGCTTATTGCTGTGCAGACAGTGCAAACGCTCAAGATCAGGTGTGCACATAGTCATTAGATGAGCTGCCGTAAGAAACCGTTGCGATACGCAACCGATCAATTTGGCCTAAGCAATCCAGAACCAACCGGAGTAGAGATTGTCGTGATAGACCTGAGGGCAGGTCGCCCAGGAAATTGCCCAAACGTAACAATTACAGCTCAAAAGTTTCACATTCGTTGGTTTGCCTGATGTTGTTCGCTACAATTCGCCGCCCACGGTTGGCCGGATAAGAAGAAATGAACCGCTCCGAACACCGCATACCCAAGCTGCGTACGCGTGGCAGGGAGAATCGCCGCAGGCTCCTGGCGGAGGCCGAGCGACTGCTTCTGGAAAGCGACGGCACGCCACTGAAGTTCAGCGATGTTTTCGCAGCGGCCGATGTATCGAGAGGATCGGCTTACCGCATATACATTGGGGTTGACGATTTGCTGCAGGATCTCGCGGCCGAATGGATCAACAACTTCGCCGATTACCTGACCGCTATCGACCTGGAGGCGGAGCCCGAAAATTGGGCTGCGCTTTCCAATACTATTGTTCAGCGCGGCGCCGAGTACTGGGCCGAGACCGCGAACACCCTCAAAGTACTGCCGCAAATAAGGTCAAACGCGCCGGCCAGTTACAGGCAGGCAGTGCGTACCATGAGTGACTGCCTGGCCGTCATGTTCAATCGCTATTTCGTGATTCCGGAAGTACCGGGTTGGCTGACGAAGCTCTCGTTCTATACGCAGATCTGCGATCTCACGTTTGCTGATGCCGTACGCAATGACGGCTACATCAGCGAAGAGCGCCGCGTAGAGGCGGAAATCCTGTGCCGGACGTATCTCGCATTTCACTTGCCAGCCCAGCTGCCTGCGCGTGACCGGAGTTACTCCCGATGATTGACCTCTACTACTGGCCGACACCGAATGGCCGCAAGATTTCCATCATGCTTGAGGAGTGTGGTCTGCCGTATGAGGTCAAACGCGTCGATATCGGCGCCGGTGACCAGTTCGATCCGGCATTTCTCGCGATCAGCCCGAACAACAGGATGCCCGCGATTGTCGATCAGGAGACCGGCATCTCGGTTTTCGAGGGCGGAGCAATTCTTATCTACCTGGCCGAAAAAGCCGACATGTTTCTGCCGACAGAAACCGAGCAACGCTTCGACGTGCTGCAGTGGCTGTTTTGGCAGGCCGGCGGCCTGGGGCCCATGGCCGGGCAACTCAGCCATTTCGTAAACTACGTGCTGGAAGACCAGCCCTACGCCCACAAGCGATATTTCAACGAATACGATCGCCTGCTGGCCGTTATGGATGTGCGCCTGCGTGACCGCGAGTTCCTGGCCGGTGAGTATTCGATCGCGGATATCGCGAGCTTCCCGTGGGTGATGCCGTACCGACGCTTCGGCAACGACCTTGAAAAGTTCCCGAACCTGCATCGCTGGTTTGATTCACTCAAGGAGCGACCTGCTGTACAACGTGGAGTAGATGTCGGCAAGGGCTGGCTGCGAAATGAGGCGACCAACGAAAGAGCTCGTAAGCTGATGTTCGAACAAAATTCTGAAACGGTATTTGAAGCGTCCAAGGCGCTGGAGAAGTAATGTGAAATTCTACGATTGTAAGACGGCGCCAAGCCCACGCCGCGTGCGTATCTTTCTCGCGGAGAAGGGCGTTGACCTCGAAACAGTTCAGATCGACCTTGGCAAAGGTGAGCAGTTCAGTGACGAGTTCAGGGCAGTCAATCCCGATTGCACCGTTCCCGTACTCGAGCTTGACGATGGCAGCCGTATTAGCGAAGTCACCGCAATCTGTCAGTACATCGAAGACCTGAACCCCGAGCCTGCGCTATTTGGCAGTTCACCGGAGGAACGGGCGCGTGTGAGTATGTGGAACGCAAAAGTCGAGCAGTTGGGACTGTCGGCGATGATGGATGCATTCCGCAATTCGGCGAAGGGGCTCGTGGATCGCGCGCTCCCGGGGCCTGAATCGTATGTACAGCTCCCGGAACTCGCAGAGCGCGGCCGGCGGCGCGTGTCGCATTTCTTCGAGCGACTCAACAACCAGCTGGCCGACAATACTTACGTCGCCGGTGACAACTACTCGATTGCCGATATTTCAGCTATGGTACTGGTCGATTTTGCGGGCTGGATCAAGATCGGAATCCCCGATGATGTGGAGCATGTGGCACGCTGGTATTCCGACGTGTCGAAGAGACCGAGTGCGGCCGCCTGACTTATTGCCGCTGGGCCAGTGAGCGAAACCCGAGAAAGAGCAACAGGCCAATCTTCAGCAGCTCGAGCGATGAGTAAATCGCGTGCGCATAGGAGGCCGGTGGTTCGCCGCCTGCGAGGATGATATCTGTGCGGGCGGCCAGCTCGGGAATGAGCCAGGCGCCCTGTGCCAGAACGATCAAAATAAGGACGCTGCACCAGGCCCATAGTTCCCGGGTGCGATCAGAGACGCGGACGATCAGCAGCAGCAGCACCAGCGCGATTAATTCTGCCTTGTTCAGGGCCGCGAATACGACCCGCCCAACATCCAGCGCAATTGGCCGTGTGATTGACGTGGCTGTGAAGCGAACCGGGGTGGCGATCATCGAAATTCCGACCGTCATCCCGACCCAGGTAAAGCAGACCCAGGCTGGATTCAACAATGCATTTCGAATTCGATGTGCCATGGACCTATAATGCACGACCAACCTGCGAATAACACCATGACCCAAGACCATGAAGCGCAACTGACGTCGACCGTAATGATGATTCGGCCGGCCGGATTTGAGAGCAATCCGCTGACGGCGGCATCCAATCGCTTCCAGGGCAGGTCTTCGTCATCACCGGCCGAACAGCAGGCGACAGCACTGCGCGAGTTCGATGAGCTGGTTGACGCATTACGTGCTGCCGATATCGACGTGATCGTCATAGACGATACGGACGAGCCACATACACCCGACGCTATCTTTCCGAATAACTGGATCAGTACGCATGCCGATGGGCGTGTCGTGTTGTACCCGATGGAAGCGGAAAACCGGCGTACCGAGCGACGCGAGGATATTGTCGAAAGGCTCGACGCCGGCAGGTTAATTAGCGAGGTTATCGACCTGAGCGAACATGAAGCTGACGGACACTACCTGGAAGGGACTGGCAGCATGGTCCTCGATCGAGCCAATCATGTCGCTTATGCCTGTGTGTCGAGTAGAACGCACCTGAATCCGTTGGGTGATTTCGCACAGCGACTCGGCTATGACGTCGTCGCGTTCGATGCTGTCGACAGTAGCGGAGTACCGATCTATCACACCAATGTGCTCATGAACGTCGGCGAGAAACTGGCGGTTATCTGTGACGAGGCGATTTCGCGTGATGACCAGCGCGAGGCGGTTCTGGCGCGGCTTCGCGACACGGGGCATGACATCATGCGCCTGAGCTATGCACAGCTGGATGCGTTCGCGGGCAACATGCTCGAGCTTCGCAACCGCAGCGGTGAAAAGGTCATCGCCTTATCGCAACAGGCCTGGGACTCCCTCGATGCAGGGCAACGGGCGACGCTTGGTGCGAACGCGCGTATTGTCAGTTCTGCGATCGACAACATCGAAGCGTCGGCGGGTGGCAGCGTGCGGTGTATGCTGGCGGAAATCCACCTGCCCGCGGAAGGAGCTAGCCGGTTGTGAGTGATAAAGCAGTAGCGCCACACCTATACGCCATTTGGCCAAAAGACCCGAGTGCACACCTGTTTGAGGTTAGCCTGACTGTCGCCGCACCCAACCCGAGTGGGCAGATATTTGCCATGCCGGCGTGGATTCCTGGCAGTTACATGATTCGCGACTACGCAAAGCACGTGGTTAGTGCTCGTGCCGAATCCGATGGCCGCGAGATCGCGCTGGAAAAACTCGACAAGAGCCGCTGGCAGGCGGCAGCGACCGACCGCGCGCTCACACTTATTCTCGAAATCTACGCTCACGATGAAAGCGTGCGCGGTGCGCATCTCGATCAGTCGCATGCGTTTTTTAACGGCACCTGCGTGTTCCCTGCCGTCATTGGCCAGGAAGATGTGGCGTGTGAAATCGACATTCGCCCCCCCGAAAAACCTGTGGGCAAGAACTGGCGGGTCGCGACATCGATGCACAGCAAAGAAGCCGGCCGCTATGACTTCGGTACATACAGGGCCGACGACTATGCGGAAATGATCGATCACCCGGTCGAGATTGGAGAACTTTCGATCGGTGAGTTTGACGTCTGTGAGATACCTCACGCCATAGCAATTCGCGGCAATACCCGGGTCGACATGGCGCGCCTGTGCCACGACCTGCAGACAATCTGCGAACACCAGATTTCATTCCTGGGTGCGCCGCAGGATCTGGATCGCTACCTGTTTCTTCTCAATGCACCGGGCAGTGGCTATGGCGGGCTCGAACATCGCTGGTCGTCGGCGCTGATCTGCGCCCGTGACAACCTGCCCGCGCGAGGAGACGAAGGCATCTCAGACGAATATCGGACGTTTCTCGGTCTCGTCAGTCACGAGTACTTTCATCTCTGGAACATCAAGCGGATGAAGCCGGCGGTGTTTACGCCGTACGACCTTTCGCAGGAGTCGCATACGGGCCTGCTGTGGGTATTCGAAGGCATAACGTCATACTACGATGACCTCACGCTGGTGCGCAGCGGACTGATTAGCACAGACAGCTATCTTGAATTGCTGGGGCAGATCATTACCCGGGTATTGCGTAGCGGCGGACGACGCAAGCAGAGTGTGGCTGAGTCGAGCTTTGACGCATGGACGAAGTTTTATAAACAGGATGCCAACGCGACGAATGCCATTATCAGCTACTACGCTAAAGGCGCACTCATAGCGCTGTCGCTGGATCTCAAATTGCGCTCGGAAACGGATGGCAAGGTCTCCCTGGATCACGTTATGCATGCGGCATGGCAACGTTGGGGCGAAACGGGCGATGGCGTGCCGGAGGACGGCTTCGAAGACCTCTGTGCCGAAGTGTCGGGGCTGGATCTGGAAGACTTCTTCGACGCGACGGTCCGCGGTACCGGGGAGTTACCGCTCGAGGTGCTGCTGAAGACCCAGGGTATCGACTATCACCTGCGGCGCTCCGCCGGGGGCAAGGATAGCGGTGGGAAAGCACAGAATCATGGCAAACTGCCAACAGTCTGGCTCGGTGCGATTCTCGCCAGCGACAACGGCAAATCTGTGTTCAGGGCTGTACACAATGGCGGTCCCGCGGAGCTCGCAGGCATATCACCTGGAGACGAACTCGTCGCGCTGGATGGTCTCCGAATACTGCCCGTGGCCAGTGAGGCGCGCACGCGGCGCTACCAGCCCGGCGATAAGTCGGACATTACGGTGTTTCGTGGCGATGAGCTCATCACATTGCGACTCAAGTGGGCGGAAGCGCCGACCGATACCTGCTACCTGCAAGTAAGCGACGAGGCCGATAGCGAAGCAGCACCACGGCGCAAGGCCTGGCTGGGCTAGAAATGCTGTCGCTGGCGAACCCGACGCTGCGCCTTTTTATTGGCGCCGCGCTCATCAGCCTGTCGCCGGTCTGGGTCAAACTGGTCGATGTATCGGCGACGGCCAGTGCGTTCTGGCGAGTGGCTATCGGGGGGCTTGCGATTGCCACTTACCTGGTTGTCTCTCGGCGCCGCCTGCTGTTTTCAGCCCGAATCTGGAAGGTCCTCATCCTCGCGGCTTTCTTTATTGCACTCGACCTGTGGTTCTATCACCGCAGTATCCAGCTAATCGGCCCGGGCCTGTCAACGCTCATCGCAAACTTCCAGGTCTTTGTGATGGCCGCCGCCGGCTTCATTATCCTGAAAGAGCCGCCCAGCCGTCAGCAGCTCGTTGCCATCCCTTTGGCGTTGTTCGGACTGATGCTGATCGTTGGCATTGATTGGGCCGGCCTTCCCGAGAACTACCGCATGGGTATCGTTTTCGGTCTCGGGGCGGCGGTCACCTATGCTGGTTACCTTCTCAGCATGCGTCGCTCACGTCAGGACTCCAGCAACCGTGTGCCAAGCCGCGAAATCGCAGTCGTGTCGCTGGTCGCTGCCGCTATCCTGGGTCTGGCAGCCCTGATCGAGGGCGAGTCGCTCTCGGTCGGTACCTCGGGTGATGTGGTCTGGCTGGCCTGTTACGGCATTCTGTCGCACGGTCTCGGCATGTTGTTTATCACCAGCAGCCTGCCGCATGTCACGACAACCCAGGCGGGGCTGGCGCTATTGCTGCAACCAACACTGAGTTTCGTGTGGGATGTCCTGTTTTTTGCACGGCCTATGTCGCCCAAGGAACTGCTGGGCGCCAGCGTCGCGTTATTTGCCATCTATCTCGGATCCAGAACACGCTCAGAGCAATTGCAGCGCCCCGGCAAGTAGCTCGATATCGAACCGCGCCTGCAAGGGCTGAACTTCGCCGTCGAGATGCGACGCCACCGGTTGGCTGCATTCGATGACCAGTTGCGTCACGGGTTCATGCACGATTGCTTTCTCCTGCATGTGGGTGCCCTTGATGAGCTTCGGCAGAAGCGCGAGGATCTGTGTCCGTGAGACGGGCGCCGCAATCAGCAGGTCGAAAACCCCGTCGTCATTGCGGGCGCCCGGGGCGATGTGGAACATGCCGCCGATCCAGGGGCCATTGGCGACATTGGCAAGTGTGATGGGTCCATCCCAGATCGTTTGCCCCGCGGTAATGCGCATGTGTGGCGTGGCAATGCCGTCGACCATGCTGCGAAGAATTGCCAGCAGGTACACGAGGTCGCCGATTGGCAGCCGGTAGGAGCGCGCAATTCGCGTGACCTTGGCATCAAAGCCGATTCCGGCACCGTTTGCGAAAAAGCGGTCGTTTATCCTGCCGACATCGACGCCGCGAGGAGAAGCGCCTTTGGCAATCCGGTCCGCCAGGAGTGTTGTAGCGTGTTCCCAGTTAAGGGGAATACCGCTGGCCTTGGCAAAGTCGTTGCCGGTTCCCGTAGGAATAACGCCCAGCGGGGCAGCCCTATCAGCGCGCATAATGCCATTGGTGGCCTCGTGGATACTGCCGTCGCCACCCGCGACGACGAGACGCCGGGCGCCATTGTCTACGGCTTGCTGCACCTGTATCTCGAGATGGCCGACGTCCTGGCTAAGGTGTACTTCGACCGGGAAACCCGACTCGCTCAGCAGTTCACGAATGCGCGGCTCACGCTTGCCAGCGCGGCCCCGTCCGGCAGCCGGATTCAGAAACAGGTGAACGGTCTCGGCAGTCATTAGCCGATGCTACAATGCGCCGGTCTCTTCTCGCAAAATGGCAGGCGAATGCTGGAACTCGGCGTCAAGTTTCTGATCAGCTATTTCATCGGCTCATTGATGGGCGCGATGATCGTTGGCAAATTGCGCGGCGGAGTCGACATCCGCACGATGGGCAGCGGCAATGCGGGTGGTACCAACGCGTTGCGCACACAGGGGACCGTATTCGCGCTTGGCGTGGTGATCGTCGATGTGGGCAAAGGCATCATCGGTGCCGGTCTCGTACCCGGTCTCGAAATCCCGTTCGTGCCGCTGGACCCCGAGATCTCGCGCACCTGGCTGACGCTGGTATGCGCAGCCGGAGCCGTGCTTGGCCATGTCTGGCCGATCTATCACGGCTTCAAAGGCGGGAAGGGTGCGGCGACTCTGATCGGAACGCTGATCATTCTGGCGCCCAAGCTGATCATTGGTGTACTGCTGGTATGGGGATGGGTCCTCGTTATGACGGGCTATGTGGGTCTGGCGACGATGACCGCTGCGTCAGCGCTGCCGATCTGGCTGGGACTCAAACACCTGCCCGATAACCAACCCTTGTTTATCTACCTGACGGTGATGGCCTTGTTTGTCATTTACTGGCATCGCTCCAACATCCGACGCATGTGGGACGGAGTAGAGCATCGCAATGTGAAAGTCATGTTGTTCAAGTCCAGGGAATCGACCGGCCCCGATGAACAATCTTGACGCGGATGCCATCCGGCAATCGTTGGGTGAGCTTGTAAGCTCAAGACTGGCCGGGTTCGAGGCCTTTCCCGAAATAGACTCGACGAACAGCTACCTGATGCAACAAGTTGCGCCGGCTCCAGGGCAGGTGCACGTTGTTATGACCGATCACCAGACGAAGGGTCGTGGGCGTCACGGGCGGACCTGGCGATCGCCGCCGGGATCCGGTCTCTGCCTGTCGCTGGCCTACACGTTCGAGCGGCAACCGGCCAACCTGTCCGCACTAACGCTGGCGCTCGGCCTTGGGGTAATTGATGCGCTTGAAAGCCTTGGCGTGAGCGGCGTGCAGCTAAAATGGCCGAATGATCTGGTTGCTGCCGACGGCAAACTCGGTGGCATCCTGACTGAAACGCAGGCGCGGCGCTCAGGCGAGATAAGCGTGGTGACGGGTGTTGGGCTCAATGTCGATCTTGGTGGGGATCTGGACGTTGGCGGTGAATCGGACTGGGCCAGGCGGGTGATTGATCTCGCGGGATTTGCTGGCGAAGTTCCTCGTCGCGATGAACTGGCCGTTCGCCTGATTGACTGCCTGGGCGGGACGTTTCTCGAGTATGAAGCCGGCGGGTTTGGGCGCTTCATTCACAAGTGGACAGGACGAGACTGGCTGCTTGGGCGCGAGGTGACCATCGATTCGCCGCAAGATCAGGTCACCGGCATTGCCGCGGGTGTTGCCGATGACGGCGCGCTGCTGGTCGATACCGGAGCGGGCGCCTGCAGCCGAATTACATCGGGCTCCGTGGTCATTGCCGACGTCAGAGGCGCTGTCGAATGAAAGCCCTGCTGATGGATGTCGGCAATACGCGGATCAAGTGGGGTGTGTCAGAGGACGGCGATATTCGCAAGACCGGCCACATCTCTCAGAAGCGCGTTCGGGACGGGGGCCTGCAGGTCCTGACAACCAGGATTCCCCGCCACGTCGACGAGGTGTTTGTCAGCAACGTGGCGGGAGCGACGTTCGCAACGCGTCTGTCGGGTGTCGTCAGCGCGCATTGCGATCGGACGGTGCGCTATGCCCGAAGCGAGCGGAGTGGTTGGGGTCTAACGAACAGCTACACGCAGCCACGGCGAATGGGTGTTGATCGATGGGTCGCGATGGTCGGTGCGTGGGCGGAAGTCGAGGCAGCGTGCCTGGTGGTCGATGCTGGCACAGCAATCACGATCGATGCGATTGATGCTGCGGGCCAGCATCTTGGCGGCCAGATCATCCCGGGTGTGGCGACGATGGCCGGTGCCCTGACCGAGGCTACCAGCGACATTCCGGCGGTACGTCCAGCGCCCGGGCGAGGTGATGCTGACCTCGCCATGTTCGGTCGCACTACAGCGGCCGCGGTTCGCGAGGGTGCCCAGAATGCGGTGGCCGGGGCCGTCGACCGGGCAATTCGGACTTTGCAATCAAATGCTTATCAGCCTGTCGTTGTCTTGACCGGTGGAGACGCGTCGCGCATCCTTAACGCGCTTTGTGAAACACCGTTGCATCGTCCGCACCTCGTGCTGCAGGGACTTGCGCATATGCTGGGAACCGCTCGATGAAAAACCTGCTGCTGTTGTTGATTCTCGCGAATGTGCTGTATCTCATGTGGGGCGCGTTCACCAACGAGAACCCGGTGCCGGGGATAGCGGTAGTGGAAGAGGCCGATCTCGGGCCCGCACTCCAGGTGACGGTCGGGCAGGACAGCGAATCGATCGCCAGCGTTGGCGCTGTGCTGGGGTCCGGGGATCCCTCTGACCTTGAGGCCGTTGTCGGCCGGTCCTGCGTGACGATCGGTCCTCTTAAAGTCAGCGGTGACGCCGACTCGGCCGTTCTCGAGTACAGCAATGAAGGAATGAAGACCGCCTTGCGCAAAGCGAGGGGACAGATTTTCGTCGGCCATTCCGTACAAATACAAAATGTTGCCAGCCGCGAGGATGGACGCGAGATCATCAGGATACTCGGCGAGCAGGGACTGGGCGACGCTTTTATCGTCGGGAATGATGAAGACGGATACGCGATCGCGCTGGGCATCTTTGGCAATGCCGAGAATGCCGAAAAAGTCGAGTTGCAGGCGGGGGCTGCGGGGTTCGAGGTCGTCATCTCGCCGATGACGCGGGACGGTGACATTTTCTTCGTCGATATCGGATTGCCGCCCGGCAAAGGTGCCGGGGCCATTGTCGAGAAGTACGGCGAAGACCAGGTTGCGCTCCGCGACGCGGCGACCTGTCCCCGGTAATTCGGGTCCAGACCCTTGTCAGGGGCCTGCAAAAACCTAATAATTCGCCCCCCTCAGCCGGAATAGCTCAGTTGGTAGAGCAGTTGATTTGTAATCATCAGGTCGCGGGTTCGACTCCTGCTTCCGGCACCAGACACTAAAAGGCCCCTTTCGGGGCCTTTTTTC
>JAHEGH010000136.1 GCA_024639825.1 Gammaproteobacteria bacterium | reverse complement strand
CGACCAGCAATCGCCGCACATACGTTGCGGTGCCATTGGCATCAACCAGAAAGCGAGGCGGATAAAATAACCGTTGGGATCGCAGATTCTCCGGCTCGATCAACGGCATCCACAGGCCTTCGCCAGGCACAGCGCAGTTGGCGGAGCCTTCACCGCGATTGGCGTCTGCCAGGCGCGGATCGTGCCACCGCATCATTACGTAGAGATCCAGCGTCATCGTCTGGTCGACATCGCTAAATCGTGAGATATCCTGAACCATCATGTTCAGACCGACGACCGTCGGAGTTCCCGCCGGGTCCGGGCGCGAACGGGAAAAGTCTGCCTCAGAGGGGCAGGGCAATCCCGAGCCAGGCAGTATGGGAGCTTCCAGAAAGCCCCTCGCGTCGTCTGCTGTCGCGCCGGCGTCAACGGTGCCTAAAACGCTCAGCATCAGGAACAAAAGGCCAGGAACTTTGATTTTCATAGACTTTCTCAAAACCAGCCAGCGTGCATGCGCTTCCGACGTGGCTGGCTTACTCCAGCACCATGGAAACTCGTATATTGATGCCATTGTAGGACCCCGTAAACCAGATTGATCAAGGATCACGTGTCGGTAATTCAAACTGAAACTCAAATAAGGAGTTAGCCACCAACTCAGACCGAAAGACCAGATATCCATTTACCCGCCACCAAGTGTACCTTTGTTCGCATCGAGATTACTGAAGCGGGTGCTCACCTCCGGCGCTTCATGCAATTCCCATGTTTCGCAGCCAGACTCGGTACGCGACCAATTGAAATCAAATCATAATCGCACCTTGCCGCCCGCTGCGAATTCAGCGCACGTAATAGTTCAGCGAATTGGGTGTGAAGTCGAGGGCGTCCATAAGTCAACCTAGAGCGTCCTGACGACGTCGTTACGGGCAAAGGCGAGCTTCCAAACGCCAGGCCACTTGTCACGGGGCGCGCTGATGCCCCTGCGATGACTGGAAGCCCGTGGCGCCACTTATGCGAAAAGAAGGACCAGATCCCGATTTTAATCCTCACCATCGGTTTGGGCAGAATGCCCTGCCTTATCGTGAACCTGCTTGAGCATACGATCCTGCCGTTCATCCTCCACGTAGGCGATGTAGTACTTGAAAATATTTGCCACGTACTGGACGGTCTCACGATTGGACACCTGTTCCACATTTCCGAACCACTGATCCGGATCGAGCCCAAGATCCGCCGCCTTGGCGCGATAGCCACGGATTCGGGCCGGGCCAGCGTTGTAACTGGCCAGGGAAAACAGCATTCGATCCAGGGGTTCGATGTCTTCATCGGTGAAATAGCGGTCGCGGATAAAAGCGCCATACTTGATCCCGGCGTGAATGTTGTCCTCCAGGTCGTAAACGTCCGGGATGCCGACATTGGGGTCGGCGGCTGTGTCCGGTTTGACCTGCATCAGGCCGACGGCGCCAGCGCTGCTGACCATGCTGTGATCGAACCGGGACTCCTGAAAGCCCTGCGCCGCTACCAGTGCCCAGCTGACGCCATAGCGCTCCGCATAGAGGCGGAATTTGCTCTCGAGCTCATCGAGGCGCGCCTGATCTTCGGGACTGAGCGGGTTCCTTGCCCAGCGGTTGGTCTGGTAGTAGCGCTTGATGATAATGTTCCCAAGCAGTGAGCCCTTGGCGTTTTCAGCAAGAAAGGCGTTTACCGCTCCGGCAAGCTCCGGACTGTTTTTTCGAAACGCCCAGCCGATACCCTGGCTCTCGGCAATAGGCATATCGACATGAATCGTCAGTTCCGGAAATACGTCAGACCAGAATTCTGCGAGATGGCTATCTGCTACGGTGACACCGAACACACCGTTCGCAACCAGTTCAAGAATCTTATCCGTCTCAAGACGCTCGTCCAACTCTACGATCTCTGGCGGCTCCAGCCCTCGCGCGGACATTTCCTCGGCCAAGCGGGTCAATGTTCCAAAATAACTACTCGAGCGGCGGATGTGGACTTTCAGACCTGAAAGGTCATCCAGGGAAGTAAGCCTTGGCGTTGACGGCCCAGTAACAAGGAGTTCCCTGACATCAGAGGCAATGGGTACCGAGAAATCCACGAGTTGCAGCCTTTCGGGTGTGATGGTCAGGTTGGCCGCAGCAATATCCGCTCTACCCGTCGCGACAGCCTCGATCAGTTCATCCCGCACGAGGGGTATGAAGACGACCCGGATTGCATCTCCCAGACTGAGCCCCTCGTTCAGCGTTTTCTCAAACTCGGTCATGAAATCCCAGACTGAGCCTCGTGGTATACCGCCGTCGAGAAAAAACCCCGTGCTGTTGAAGGTGGTGGCAACCCGTATAAATCGCCGTTTCTTCATGCCACTCAGATCACCGCGCCAATCCCCAGCAAGCTGCACCCGTTCAACGAACCCGTCAGCGGCCACATCCAGGTAGTTATTGCCACCACGCGCTTCGATGCCATCGTTACCATACGCTGGTGCTGTAACCGCCAGAAGAAAAAAGAATATCCCCAACTGGACACGCATAACTCTTCTACTCCTGATTACTCGCAAATATTGTCACAAAAATCATGGCATTGATTCCTGGCCTGGCCCTGCTCGAGTTGCCTTTAGGCCAGTGTGCTCATGTCAAACACGACCGCACCTCAACGCAGCGTTTAGCTCTACCCAGACGGCACGCGCCTCTCTTAGATGAGCGCTACAACAACAACCGATAACAAAAGTATCGGATACAACCAGCGACCGATTCGGTCGATCTGCGCGATGGTCGAATGGGCCTCTTTCTGTACCCAGACCGTCGTCAAAATCGCCTTCAGGAGACCCAGGAACACCAGCATAGCGCAGCCAACAAACAAGGTGTCCGCCCGGGTAAGGTATGGAATCTTCGGCAGGCTGCCGTTCAATGCCAGCATGTATGCAATCAACGTCAGCATTGACGTCATGCCGACGCCAACCTGTTGGGCGACGCTGGAGGGCGGAATGAAATAGACCGTGTAAGCCATGAGCACGATCAATATCAGCGGAACGCCCAGCTTCCACGCATAGTTGCGCCAGTCACGTGTCATCCCGATTTTTACATCGTAACGGTGGTACGTGCCGATTCTGCCTGTTCGCTCAGACTCACGAGCGCTCGCGACCGGGACCGCGACCTTCCAGCCATGGGTCGTGATGTCGCTGTTCACCACAATGCGCTCGCGCAAAGGATAAAATTGGATCTCCTCGGCATTGGACATGGCGGGCCACAGCGTTATGCGGAACTCGTGGTGGTCGAACGGAAACTTGCGAAGATCTAGTGTATTGGCTACCTCGACCAGCAATCGCCGCACATACGTTGCGGTGCCATTGGCATCAACCAGAAAGCGAGGCGGATAAAATAACCGTTGGGATCGCAGATTCTCCGGCTCGATCAACGGCATCCACAGGCCTTCGCCAGGCACAGCGCAGTTGGCGGAGCCTTCACCGCGATTGGCGTCTGCCAGGCGCGGATCGTGCCACCGCATCATTACGTAGAGATCCAGCGTCATCGTCTGGTCGACATCGCTAAATCGTGAGATATCCTGAACCATCATGTTCAGACCGACGACCGTCGGAGTTCCCGCCGGGTCCGGGCGCGAACGGGAAAAGTCTGCCTCAGAGGGGCAGGGCAATCCCGAGCCAGGCAGTATGGGAGCTTCCAGAAAGCCCCTCGCGTCGTCTGCTGTCGCGCCGGCGTCAACGGTGCCTAAAACGCTCAGCATCAGGAACAAAAGGCCAGGAACTTTGATTTTCATAGACTTTCTCAAAACCAGCCAGCGTGCATGCGCTTCCGACGTGGCTGGCTTACTCCAGCACCATGGAAACTCGTATATTGATGCCATTGTAGGACCCCGTAAACCAGATTGATCAAGGATCACGTGTCGGTAATTCAAACTGAAACTCAAATAAGGAGTTAGCCACCAACTCAGACCGAAAGACCAGATATCCATTTACCCGCCACCAAGTGTACCTTTGTTCGCATCGAGATTACTGAAGCGGGTGCTCACCTCCGGCGCTTCATGCAATTCCCATGTTTCGCAGCCAGACTCGGTACGCGACCAATTGAAATCAAATCATAATCGCACCTTGCCGCCCGCTGCGAATTCAGCGCACGTAATAGTTCAGCGAATTGGGTGTGAAGTCGAGGGCGTCCATCTTGGGCAAAAATCGCGCCGGGCGACGCTGATTGTCCAGTCCCTCGACCAGGTAGCGTCCCGTCGGAAAATCGTACCTGCTGTACAGGGTCGCCGATAGCACGGGAAGCGTATAGAAGTTGACCGCATGAGCCTCGCCCAGCCGCACGAGCTTGCCGTCCAGATCGTAGTTATCCGCTATCGCGATCTGCCAGCTGTCTTCGTCGACATAGAAGACACGTCGGCCATACACGTGACGCTCACCATCCCTGAGCCGACCTTCGACTACC
>JAHEGH010000062.1 GCA_024639825.1 Gammaproteobacteria bacterium | reverse complement strand
TAGCTCTGCCTGCCAAACAGCCATACCGCACAGCTCCGGCGCTACACCGGACTTTCCACTGGCACGGTACCCGGTACCGTCATGAGCGCTCGGATCGAACCCGAGCGTTCGTTGATTGGTACGAATGCGCAGCATCTCATTAGTCGCACATCTGCACAGAACCCGTTCCGCGAGATCACGCTAGAGGTCGGCCAGAGCGACATTTGGATCCGTCGCAGCTGCAAATCACCGTCCAGGCACAAGACCCTGGAAGCTGCGAAGGAAAAGTCACCTTGCCATCGTCAGACGCAATTCACTTGGTTCGCACGGTTCGCATGTACTTACCGTAAAACCTTTATAAGCAATAACTTATAATCTTTTATTAAAGTGCGTTCTTGACAATTGCCGATCTGGTCTTTTTGCCTGACACACAACCACGCCACCAACCTGGCGCCTCCTCAGGGTAGCAGCGGCAGCGGTACTAGATCTTCGACTACATCGACCCAGAACGGCCTCGGAACCAGAAAGTCGTCGGTCCATTCATTCAGGGGAACGCCATTCGCATCCTGGGAATAGAAGAGCGGCGTCTGCAAAGCAGTATGGGAGTCGTCACCCGACACTATGAAACGCTTGTAGCGGTCGGGGTAAAGCAGGTTGATAAAGCCATGTTCAGACAGAATCAGCCCCCGGTATAGAAACTGGAACGGAACAGACAGAAAAAAGCGATTCGTCGCGTCGCCATCAGTTGAATAGAACGCTTCCCTGATCGTGCTGTCATTTGCAAGACGCCACTTGATGATCTCGGTCCCCTGGCCCATGTCGCTGCATGACGTACAGCTTGCCGGATAGAACTGGCCAAATTGCCAGTCTTCAGCACGCGCCGTAATGGCGCCAGTATCTAGAAGATTAATGGCAACCGGGCCAGCATCGTTAAATACGGTGAGCTTTGCTGTATCCCCGAACAGAAACCGCACCAGGAATGGAGCGAACCCGGCTGCGCCCACGCCACCAGCGCTCGAGCCTGCAACCGTAATCCGTCTGGCGTTCGGAAACATGCTCTTCGCCAGGTCCATACCCGCGGACTGATTACGCAGTCCACGGTGAAATCGAACGGGTCCGAATGGAAAGTTCGGATCGACGACATCGTTATCACCGGAGAACGTAGATCCGTCACAATACGGCATGTAGACGATGGAATAGTCAGCGAACGGATTATCTTTCGAGTCGAAATCCCAGATGCCTGCTCGAGCCGTAGGCGGCTCCTGCTCTTCAGCGAGAACATTGCAGAAGTAGAAGTCTTGCCAACACGCGCCGCCGCCCTGTTCAAAAATTAGTAATTTGGACGGATTTCCCTGCCGCGTAAACACAGAGTAAGACGTTCCGGCAATGCAAATCGGGCCGTCGCCGCCGGCCGGATCGAAAGTGTGTTTGGTCCACCCGTCGCCGACGTCAGCAGACGCAACCGGAGTGAACTGCCCCAGGTATTTGTCAACACCGGCTTGTGACAATTCTGCCGCTGCCGCGGCGCTCAGACCTTTGTTTGGATGGTTGGTTTGTCCGGCATACGCAGCAACAGACAAAGCAGACAGGCAGAAGACAACTACGAGACAATATATTCTTTTCATTTTCCTCCTCCAAATGGATCATTTTTCTACTTTTTGCGTGGGCCATAGCGCAACCGCGCCGGAAACTTAAAATTACCGTTATTGTTAAATAACGACAAGTTCACATAATCTGGTTCGCAGAATGCATGGGGCGGATACCCCGTTCGGGTGGTTACTATCGAACTTGATCGCGCGTTCACCACTCCCGCTCCGGGTTCAATAACGATCGTTCAGACCAATCCAAGTGCCTGGCAAAATACTTGCTGGATTGTTCTATGAAGGTTTTCATGTGCGCCCTGGGTCGGTGCCGGGTCTTTGCGCATAAGTGCTGACAGCCAGAAGCGGTTGTCGGATTCAAGTTCATGACTGACCAGCTTTGGTCAGAGAGAGGTCGCCTACCAAATACGCACGCGTTCCTCTGCGGGCCCGGACATTGGTTGGTTATGGGCGAAACTTAAAGTAGTTTCTAGAAATGTTTCCGCGGAAACGTCTACGCTTTGCAGTGACAGACATTCAGGTACCCTGCAGAAGCAGTCGTTGCTGCAGCGTGCTGCCTACGGTACCCGATTGTACTTTTTCAAGAGATCGATCAATCGATCGTGTGGCAGTTCGTGCACTGTATTGCCGTTGATGCCGACCATTGTTTCAGCCGCGACGAGCGCATTGACTATGGCTTCTTCGGTCGCCTGAGCCGTCGCGAGAAAGATGGGGCTCATGACGTCATTCGGCAGCATACTGGCTTCTACAGGATGCTCGCGTGTGGCGGCACCCGGGTTTGCCGTCGAAAACGCGATGAAAATATCGCCGGAACCGTTTGACGCGTAGCCGCCTACCTTCGAAATCCCGATGGGCACACGCCTTGCGATCCTTTTCAACTGATGCGGAAGCAACGGCGCATCAGTTGCGACGACGACGATGATCGAGCCCGTGCTTCGGTCAGTCGGTCGGAATTCGGGCATAAGGTCGCTTATCTCAGTGCCAACCGGTACTCCGGCAATCGTCAATGATTTCCTGGTGCCGTAGTTGGCCTGCACCAATACGCCCACCGTGTATTCCCGGTCGTAGATACCCAGCCGGCGAGATGCGGTACCAATCCCGCCTTTGAATCCATGGCAGATCATGCCAGTACCGCCACCAACGTTGCCTTCCATCACCTGGCCCGGCATGGCTTTTTCCAGGGCCTCGATGACGTGTTCCTTTGTGATGTGAAAACCATTGATATCATTCAGGTCGCCGTCATACGTTTCAGCGACTACGGGTAACGACCAGAAGACGTCCGGCTCGTCAGGCAGAGGATCGAACAGCTTGTTTTCGAATTGCCACTCAATCGTAGCGTCGCGGGCGATCCCCACACTGTGTGTATTCGTTATTACCACAGGGCCTTCGAGAAACCCCGACTCCTCAACCCATGTAGTGCCTGTCATTTCGCCGTTACCGTTGAGCGCATACCACCCTGCGAAGACGGGGTCGTAGGTCTTGCCGCGAGGAAGAACCGCGGTGACACCAGTCCTGATTGGCCCGGACCCCACGACCAGCGGTCCATCCCCGGATATCAGTGTCGACTGACCTACCGCGACACCGGCCACGTCAGTAATCGAGTTCAGCGGGCCGGGCGACCCCGAAAATGGTATCCCCAGGTCCCTCGCCCGGGGGGCGTCCTGACCATGAGCACCGAGCGAAATAAGAAGCCCGGCCACAATCATCAGCCGCAGGCAATTTCTGACAAAGATCATATCCCCTCCCCTGACTGGCTGATGGTTGTTTAGCCAATCGCTTCGTCTGTTTTTTGAGCGGCCACTGTGCGTTCATAAGAATCGGTTCGAACCGACTCTACCCGAATGGCACCTGTGTACCCCAGGCCGGATTCTCACGTGGGCGAATGTCCGCTCTCACCAACATCGGACGCCCAGAAGCCCCAATACTACCTAAATTGAGCGGCGGCTAAGAGCCAGGAGCTGCCGACTACCACCTATATAGCTGTTCGATGTGCTTCAACGCCCCCCGTCGGGTGCCTTATACATTCTCACTAGATCCTGTGAGCTTGACAGAGAACACCTGGCAAAAGAGGTTCCGAGGCGAACGGATTTACCTGCAAGCTGCGAATACTCGTAGCCGTATGATCAAGGCGCCCCCGATTTGCTCAAAGTGATAGAACCTTTAACGACGTTGCAGGTGCCGCTGCCGCAAATTTCCGGGCTGCCGAGCCATACCGAAACCCCGTTACTTCCGATCAGGGGTATCTCGACTGACGAGTCGGAAATAGACGCCACACCATCCAGGTCCCCTGTTGCCATGGTTACATATGTGCACATAACCTCCTGGCCGTCGATGTCGACAAGTTCAGTCTCACTTTCGGTATACCCCGCGCTACCCGATGCCGGCGCAGTACTGCTTCCCTGTTGTTCCGTCAGAATCACGTCGAACCAGAACCCACGACCGGAAGCAGTCAGCTTGTACTTGGTTGTGTCCCCGATTATGGATAGAACGGTTGAACTCACCGAAACCTGGAAGTCACCTGAGCCAGCGCCCTCGTCGTCTGGGTCTGTGCATCCCGATGCGCTGCCTTCGTAGGCGAGCGTATATGCGCCCGAGAAGCGCGGACTTACCTGTGCGGAGGCGCTAACGGGCTTCAGTATTCGCCCTCCGGAAATTGTCACGGTACCGACATCGTCACCTTGCACCAGGAATCGCAGGGTATCCCCACTGATGATTCCCAGCGTTACGTTGGTCGTAGATTCGACGTTATAGGCGCCCAATCTCTCAAACGTGACGGCT
Organism: Gammaproteobacteria bacterium; assembly: GCA_024639825.1. Lineage (GTDB taxonomy): Bacteria > Pseudomonadota > Gammaproteobacteria > Steroidobacterales > Woeseiaceae > UBA1847. Next base: position 10,919 of record JAHEGH010000062.1, on the reverse strand, counting down.
TCGGATGGCGCCGAAGACTTTCCTGTTACAGGATTGTAGATACGGCCAACGAGGTTCACTACCGCGGCTTCCGATTCCGTCTCAAGACGCGTAAACGCGGGCTCAAGATCAATGTCGAGGCGACAACTCAAGAAGGCATCTGTCGCTTCGCCGAGATCGAGAATCAGGTTCGGATCCGTCCCGCTCACCGTGCCCGAGAATCCGAGCATCTGCAGGTCCGCAACAAGCTTGGCGCGAGCCTGCGCACTCTGTGCCAGTTGATCTTCATCCGTTGAATCGCACTGCGCGTAACTTGCGGAAATCACGTCGACAAAAATCCTTGCCATTTGATCCAATACGTCATCGCCCGCGAATTCCGCTTCTACGTTGACAAGTTGCGCCGTCGCTCGTAGTTCGGCGTACTCGCCTCCGAGCGCGATGCCATCAAGCAAGTCAGCGTCAGAATATTCCCCTATCTCGATTCTCGAGAGAATCAGTGCAAGCCGCCGCTCGATATCCGCTTGCCAGTCTCTGAGTGCGGTCTCTATCTGAAACAGCTCCTCGTCGGTCATAGTACCGCCCACTGCCATTCTTGCTGCGACCTCGTTGAGGATTCTTGCAATCTTGTCCTTGGCGCGCTTTTCAGCCGAACTGACCGTTCGCGGCTGATCCTGCTGTGTAAGCTCATCGACCAAACCCGCTCCGCCCACCGAAAAGCCACTCTTGGATATCGAAATTCGGTCAACTGTGTGGTCAGCAAAACTCCCGTCAGGACCGATCAAGGGCGTCAGGTAAAACTCCGTCCCGTCGCTGTTAGTGAAGAAAGCCACCGCAATCCTGTCACCGCGAAATCCCGCTGGCATGTCGAAAGTTACTTTTGGCGGCAAAGCGAAAGACTTGTCGGCCGGCCCTAATCTCGCCGCGACCAGCAGTTCAAAGCCCTCTGGAAGCCCGGATACGGATGCGACAGGCGTTACGTCAAAGCTCGTGCTGTCGAAAACCGCACCGCTTGGCACATCGAGCGTAATCGTAATGCCCGAACTGTTTCTTGCCGACAATGACCCACCACTCTCGTCGAGAACCTCCGTAGTGGCTGCGTGCGAATCGAATTCGTACGACAGATTCACCGGGCCTTGCAGACCGAATGTCCTGACGAGAAAAACTGCCATCTGGGCGCGAGTTACCGGTTGGTCGGGACAAAAATTGTCGCCACCACAACCGCCGGTGATTCCCTCTGCGGCCAGCTGTTCGATCCAGTTTGTAGCCCAATGACTGAGATCCACATCCAGGAAGGACGGCACGGCTAACGGGAGCGGGACAAAGGTCGCGCCATATTTTGACCTGAGCAGAAATACCGCCATCTGTGCGCGGGTCACATCACTGTCCGGGCAGTAATTATTCGAGCCACACCCCCCTGTGATCCCGTCGAGGTAAAGCTGCTCGATAAAGCCAGCCGCAAAAGCATCTTTGCTGATATCGATGAATACGTTACCTGTCGCGGCCGGGGGCACAAAATCGCTTCCGCGGATGCCACGTTCCAGAAAGACCGCCATTTGTGCCCGGGATACATTGTCATCCGGGCAATATCTCCCGAGCCCACACCCGCCTGTAATGCCGCTGGCGGCAAGCGTCTCGATGTAGTCATAAGCCCAATGGGTGGCGGCTACATCCTCAAAAGTCTGCGCGCCAAGACATACGGGTGTCATTATTATTGGTGCAGCTACCGCCAGCGCAAACTTTCGCGCCGATGGCAGCAGGCAGGCAGGTGACCACAAACGCATTCTCCGCACGCTGATCGGCGGCTGACTGGCTATTCTGGAGTTCATTGCACAGGTCCCAGGTTGCCGAATCGCACGAGGCGACATCATTGTGTCGGCAGCCCGGCGGTCTTGGGATCTATCGCGGTGTTGCTACATCGCGAAGGAAGCGAGGACCCGCGGCTTTGCGTCTCTGGCTTTCGTCAGATTTGCCTTTATCAACATTCCAAACGCAGTGTGCAAGCCTCACGAATCCAGTCAATTCTGGGTTGTACCTAGTCAATCTCGAAACCTTGACGGCGTGGGCACATACAACAACGGGACGGTCAGCTGATCCTCCGACTCCAGACGATTATTGCCCGGGTATTCGCGAAAAAACGACCAAACAGACCGCGAACACGGCAGGCAATACAGGTCGCGAGGATGTCCGGTGCCCGAAATTCAATTTCATTCTGCACGTTCTCCCGTCGCCAATGAGCGGATTCTCCCGGACCAACGTGGCTGGTCAGAACAATTCCAGCCCCAATGTTTGCGACACCCTGATAAGATTTCGATATGCCTGAAGAGACGCTTGCCGACAGACTGAATCAGAGTTGTCAGTGCATTGCCATCGATCAGCGGAAGCTCGAGCAATCATTGGCAATCGGATTCGGGGAGCCGGGTTACTACGCCCGACTGCGCAAGTCGCACCCCACCCTGCTGGCTGATTTCCCGATATTCGTTGCGCGCGAGCACATCGCCGCAATGCAAGCTGTCATCGATGCAATCGAACACGTAGTCTCGCTCGCACCCTACCGGCAAACTGTCCTCGCGTGGGCGCCGGATATTGCCAGTCACACTGACGCCGCCCACGGCGTGTTCTTCGGTTACGACTTCCACCTGACAACTGAAGGCCCGCAGCTGATCGAGGTCAATACGAACGCAGGCGGCGCATTGCTCTTGCAGCATGTCGCATCGGCCCAGCAAGCCTGTTGTTGCGAAGTCGGGGATTTCTTTCCCGGCCCGAAAGGAATCGACGACATGGAGCAGGTGTTCGTCGATATGTTCCGGGAAGAATTCCGGGCGCACCGGCCAGAAGACGAACTCGCCTGCGTTGCGATCGTCGACGAGGATCCACAGGCGCAGTACCTGAGCCCGGAATTCGACCTGTTCCGGGAGATGTTCGCCAGCCATGGAATCGAGACGGTAATACTCGATCCCCGCCAGTTCGCATTGAGAGGGAATGATCTGATCACCGACGGCAGGACTGTCGATCTCGTTTACAGCCGTTTGACGGATTTCTACCTGCAGTCACAGGCGTGCGCGACACTCAACGCAGCTTACGCAGCCGGTGCCGCCGTCTTCACTCCGAGCCCACGAGCCCATGCGCTGTATGCCAACAAGCGCAATCTTGCTGTGCTGTCAGATGCGGACGCGCTGCGGAAAATGGGCGTACCCGACGACGTGCTAAAAATCTTGTCCGTGGCAGTCCCGCAGACGGTCGTCGTGAGTGCGGACAACGCCGCCGAACTCTGGGCCGACCGACGCCACCTGTTTTTCAAACCGGCCTCGGGCCATGGCAGCCGCGGAACATACAAGGGGGCCAAGCTGACGAAGAAGACGTGGTCATCGATACTGCAATCAGACTACGTCGCCCAGGCACTCGTTCCGCCAGGCGAACGCCTGCTCGTGACAGACGGCGCCATGCAGTCGTTCAAAGTTGATATCCGATGTTACGCGTACCGTGGCGAGATCCAATCGCTCGGCGGACGAATGTACCGGGGTCAAACGACAAACTTCCGCACGACCGGCGGAGGCCTGGCCGCGGTATTCACGACGCCCTAAGTCCGCTTGCCCCGGCATACCGGCTGGAAATAGTCTGAATCAACACCCCGGCATAGCAATGGCGAAACCTGTGACCGCCCTGCCTCGCATATCGATTCCTGAATGTGGATTCCGAGCGGACACTCCCCGTCCAAACAAGACACCCTGTTTATTCGTCCTCGACGACGACCGCAGTACCTATCGCCAGCAACTCGGCAGCACCGCCCATCAATACGGACGTTGTGAATCGCGTAGCGATCACGGCGTTTGCGCCCAGTTCTTCTGCCTCGGCTATCATCCGGTCGAGACTTTGCTCCCGGCTTTCGGCGACCAGCTTTCCGTACTCGTGGACCTCGCCGCCGACGATGTTGCGCAACCCTGCGAGGATGTCGCGGCCGATGTGACGGGCGCGCACGGTGTTGCCTCGAACAAGACCCAGGGTCCTGACAATTCGTTTTCCCGCAATACGCTCGCTGGTTACTACGATCATGATCAGATCTCCACGTCTTTGTACTTGTCCGTCTTCCGCTCAATCAGCCGTTGCCGCAACACCGAGACCAGCAGCACTCCCAGCCCGATCCACGCGAGTCCGGTAAGGATCTTTATGGGCGTTGCCATGGACGTGTCAATGATGAATTCGTAGATGGCGATGCCGCTGATTCCGAGTACGCCCACGATGAACAGTATCCATCCCAGTCCACGCGTAAATCCTCCTTTCGCCTCGTTCATGGCTTACCTCCAGATAACTTCATAGACGTTGCTTTGTCTGCGGGCGCCGGAATTTCCCTGATGCTCTATTTGTGGATGCATGTCGTGCATGTCAGTCACTAATTTCGGCTGCCCCACGTTCGGGACCAGCATATCCCGAATCGACGTCGCGATCGGGGCAGAATATGTGAAATACGTCGCGGATCGGGACGGCCATCGCTGGCAATATTTCAGTTTGTTGTCTATGTGGAAACAGGAGATTCGACGCATGCAGTATCTGGTCTGGCTGGGCATTCGGGCGGCGCTGACGTGACCATGTTGGGCCTCGTCATGTTACTGGTTCTCGCGGCGTACTGGTTGGGGATGCGCGACGGGTTGACATCACGGCCACCCGTTTTGCGGGGCACCTACGACCGCGGTGAGCAAGACGACCGGGTCGAGGATTACGGCGACTGGCGCTAGGCGATTCGCAGGAAGCCATTGATCCCGGCTACCGGCGCTTTATGTCGACGCCCCTTCTTCGGAAAGCCATTCTTCTGCCTTGTGCCTGTCGTCTCTCGCAAACCCCCTGATCTCCAGGTTCGGGAAAAACCAGCCTTCCATTTCGCTGATCTTCTGCAACCAGCGCTTATCGGTCAGCACGGCCGCTCGATCGAATCGTTTCATCAGGCCCAGCATCGATGGGAGCCGTGCAAATTCGATCCGAATCGCGCTCAGTGTCGGAAGATGAAAATCAACGACATCGTAAAGCATTTTGCCGTTTTCTATATCGACTGTCTTGGCGACGATCTCGTCCAGGGCTTTGCGCATTGAGTCTTCATCCAGCCTGCCGCTCATTACGATATCCAGGCGGTTGTTTCCGGTTCGTTCAATTCGAAACATCGCGTTCTCTCTTCAATTCGCCACTGCGTCGGACTCGAAGCTGATCGAATCCAGTCGCCAGCTGTAAACATCCGGGTGATCCGTAATCAGCTTGTCATTGACAATCTCGCTGTAGTGTCCACGTATGCGAACTTCGAGCGTAGTTCGCCGGGTATGACCATCGGTATTCTGGCCGACCAGCCGGATCTTCAAGACACCCGGCCCCTGAGCGCGTTGCACCCGGCTCCTGAGATCGAGTAACCGTGGATTGCCATAGTAAGACAGCGTACCGCGCAGGCAGACCTGGTCATTGTCGTCGCAGAACAATGCGTTCTTTCCAATAATAGTATCGCTTGGGCCGGCGAACGCCACGGTTGCCGCGAAGACATACACAAGAAAAGCGATTGGCAGTCTGCGCATCCCTGCTGAACTCACTCGTTACCGCTCGAGCTCCAAGTTGCCGGGCTCGGCTGCTTTCTTGCGGCCGGTCGTCGGGACATCGTCCCCAACCTGCTCGAACTCGACTTCTTTGATCCACAGCTGGCCATTACCGCTGAGCAACGTGCCAAAAATAGATGCCTTCTGCATTCGGCGACACGCCGAGAACCACGGCGTGTCGTGCCCCTGACCTGATCTGTCCTGCATGTTGTCAAACGCGGAGCTACGGCGATCGTGGCGCTTGGACCTCTGTGTCTCATCACGATTTCCGGTTTCAGATTTCGTATCAACCTTCTCAGTCTAGCCGACCGCGGAGCGCTTCGCCCGAAACCCGCGGCTTGCAGAACCACTGCATAGCCGTGACTAACGCGTGCGTATAAGATCGTGACTTTTCGGCAGAACCCATGCAACTGCAGGCCTATCTGGCACGCATCGGCTATCGCGGCGATTACCGCCCGGACATCCACACCCTGCGCGGGCTGCTTCGTGCGCATGTTTGCACGGTGCCGTTCGAAAACCTGGATGTGCAGCTCAAACGAACCGTAACCACGGCGCCGGAAGATGCCTACGACAAGATCGTCAACAGGCGGCGCGGCGGCTGGTGTTACGAGCAAAACGGGCTCTTCGGCTGGGCGCTCGGGCAAATCGGTTTCGAGGTGACCCGGGTCGCCGCGGCCGTGAAACGCAACGAGCTGGGCGATGCCGCGCGTGCCAATCACCTCGCACTGCTGGTCAGTGGACCGGACGGCGCCGGCCCATTCCTCGCAGATGTCGGCTTCGGTGGAGGTCTTTTCGAGCCGCTCCTGCTTGCCGAGCAAGAGGCCTGGCATGAACCTTTCAGGGTAGGCCTTCGGCCCCTCGACGACGGCCACTGGCAATTCCGCGAAGACGCCGGTGATGGCGAATTCAGCTATGATTTTCTCGCCGAGGCAGCCTGCGAGGGCGCCCTCGCCCGCAAATGCGAACGACTGCAGACCGACCCCGAATCGACCTTCGTACTCAATCTCGTGGCCCAGATCCGTGCGCCGGACCGCCACACGGCACTGCGCGGCCGGGTCCTGACGCAACGCGATGCCAGCGGCGAAGTCGTCAGAATCCTCGATTCGCCGGAGCAACTGCTGCAGACCCTGTCCAGCCGCTTCGGGCTCGACGTGCCGGCCATCGCCAACTGCTGGCCGAAAATCCTTACACGGCACGAGCAGCTTTTCGGCGTCAAGTAAGCTTTTTTAATTCAATTACAGAATGTTATCAGTTTGTTTTGATACTATTTGTCATATTGTGGCGCGCGGAATTTGAGCCAGTTCTCAATTTTGCTCGTCGTCCACCCGCACGGTGCTCAATTTGTGACATCCGGCCAGCCATCGAGCGCGTGAGACAGGCAGGATTGGGCGCTACTTCTTCCAGGGACGGAATATTTCTATGTGGCTGCCGGCACCGATTTACGAGAGAACTCCGCAGCTTTGGCTGCTGATGGCCGTATTGTTCGTCGTTCTCGGCCTGTATATAGGCTTCGCCTACAAACTCACGTATTTCTACGTCCTGCTTGGGATCATCTGTGCAATACGCGGCATCCACGTATCGCGCATGCGCAGCAATTTCAGGCAGACAACACCCGCAGATGCAGAAACTGGCGACGGGACGCTCGCCGAGACGGCCGGAAACTAGGGCGGCTCCGGAGCGAAGAAGCCATGTGGATACCCAAACCGATCTATGACCACGCGCCGTCGTTCTGGCTGTTGCTCGGCCTCCTGTTTCTTACCGGTGGCATCTATCTGGAATTTCCCGACGCCCTGAGAGTCGCATATTTCGTGTTTGCGGCGTTCTGTTGCGGCCACGCAGTCTGGACGTTCCTGGCACGCCGGCGCTTCCGCCGCCAGCCCGAGCAGGGCTCGCTGAGAGAGCCTGCCGAGCCTGTCGAGAGCCCCGAATCTTAGGCAGCCCAGCCGTTTTAGGTTAACCTAGGGGCCCATGCATACGCCCCATTCCGAATATTCGATCGCCGAAGAGCTGTTTCACGCCATCAGCCACGGCGCAGGCGTGATTCTCAGCATCGCGGGCCTGTCGTGGATGCTGTACGTATCGATCGAGGCCGCCGACCCGTGGCGTATTTCCGCGAGTATTGTCTACGGCATCAGCCTGATCACCCTCTTCCTTGCCTCGACGGTCTATCACGCACTGCATTCATCCCGACACCGGCAGCTGTTCAAGCTGCTCGACCACTGTGCGATCTACCTGCTGATCGCCGGCACGTACACGCCTTTCCTGCTCGTGGCCATGCGCACGACCACAGGCTGGTGGCTGTTCGGCGCCATCTGGACGCTGGCGACGGCCGGTATCCTCACCAAGCTCTGGTTTCGCAACCGCTTCCCCAGGCTTGCACTTGCAGGCTATCTCGTCATGGGCTGGCTGGTCGTCATTGCGCTGCCGCAGGTTGTCGACGCGGTCGGCCCCGACGGTATGCTCTGGATGGTCGCAGGCGGCCTGAGCTACACGATCGGCGCAGCATTCTATGCGTCCAAACGCATTGCGTTCGGGCACGCCATCTGGCACGTTTTCGTCCTGCTCGGCGGCATCTGCCACTTCCTCGCCGTCATCTGGCACATACTCCCGGTATCGCCTGTAATCGCCACCGCGAGCTGACCACACGCCCATAGCGGTCTTCCACGACGAGCCGCGAGCTGCGGCGATATATGATTGCCGCATGCGATCGAGTCATCTTTGGCGATTGTTGCTGCTGGCCCTGACGGCGGCGCCCGCTGTGGCGACGGCAGGCAACGACCCCGACCCGCTGTTCCGGAGCCACGAGACAGTGGACGTCACGATCTCCGCACCCCTGACGACGCTGGTCCGTGAGCGGTCGACCGACGACGACCTGCACGGCACGCTGACTTATATTGGTGACGAAGGCGAGAGCACACCGTTCGATATCAAGATCCGTGCTCGCGGCCATTCCCGCCACAAGCTCTGCGACCTCCCTCCCCTGTGGCTCAACTTCAAAAAATCGCAGGTGAAGGACACCTTGTTCCACAAGCAGGACAAGCTGAAGCTCGCGGTTCACTGCGGCGATTCCGAACGCTATGAGCAGACCCTGCTGCGCGAGTACATGGCATACAGGATCCTGAATCTCGCAACCCCGAAAAGCTTCCAGGTACGGCTGTTGCGCATTACGTGGATGGATACCGAGGGGCAACGCGACGCCCAGGTCCGCTACGCATTTCTCCTCGAACACAAAGATCGACTCGGCAAGCGTATCGACCGAAGGGATCTTAAGATCGACGAAACCTCGGTCGCCGCGCTCGACCCGAAGCACCTCAACCTGACCTCGGTCTTCCAGTTCCTGATCGGCAACACGGACTTTTCGCCGATCGCGAAGTCGGAATACAACGAGTGTTGCCATAACTACGTGCTGTTCTCCAATGACAAGGACCTGCTCGTCGCAATCCCCTACGATTTCGACCAGTCCGGACTGGTCAGCGCCCCCTACGCCCTGCCGGGCCATCAGTTCGGTATCCGCTCGGTACGGGAGCGTATCTACCGGGGCCGCTGCGAGAACAATGCCCGCGTCGAAGATTCGATCGATCGATTCAAGGCCGTGCGCAACAACATTTTCGCCCTGGTCGAGACGCAGGACGGACTGACGCGCAAGGTCCGGAAGATACTCGCCGACTACGTGCAGCAGTTCTACGACATCGCCGACGACCCCCACCGGGTGACTCGACTGATGGTCAAACGCTGCATCTAGAGCGCGTAGGCCGGATCCGGGGACACAACGTGCGAATCGTGGCGCGACTCAGTCGCCCTCTTTGAGAATCTCCGGGTAGGCCGGCTTCCAGCGGTACTCGTTGATTCGCTGTTCGAGCGCGTCGACGTCCGGGACCGTTGCAACGCCATCGGCAACGGCCTGCTTTGCGACGGCCAGTCCGACGGCACCGCAAATGTCCCAAAGCCGGCTGACTTCCGGCATCAGGCAACGTTCGCCGATGGTGTCTTCTGCGAGCGCGTGCGCCAGTGCCGTCGAGGATGCGCCAATCATCGAGCCCGTGATCTCCGTAGCACCGCTAACGATCGTGCCGAGCCCGATGCCGGGGAATACGAACACGTTGTTTGCCTGCCCGACCCTGCGCTTCTCGCTACCCACCTCGACGGGGTCGAACGGGCTCCCGGTCGCCACCAGGGCCCTCCCATCCGTCCACATCATGATCTCGGCGGGCGTGGCTTCGCTGATATCGGTCGGATTGGACATCGGCAGTATGACCGGGTGCCGACTGTGCCGGGCGGCATTGCGCACGACCTCCTCCGTGAAGCTGCCCGCCTGCCCCGACGTACCGATCAGCACGTTACCCTCGAAAGCATCGACGACTTTTGCGAGATTCCTGCGGTCGTTTGCGGCCAGCCCGATCTCGTCCAGCCATTCGGCAGGCCAGGCGAACTCGCGCTTGTTCTTGTCCAGATCATCACGGTCCTCGCTGATGACCCCGCGGCTGTCCAAAGCGATGATGGCTCGCCGGAGTTCCTCGCCATCGACGCCTTCCTGGTGCAGTTGCCGGCGGATCTGCCGGGCGATGCCGACGCCGGCGGCCCCGGCACCGTGAATGATCGTACGGCTTTCGCTGAACGGCTTGCCGCTGATGCGCGACGCTGCGTGCATCGCGGCCGCCGCAACGGCTCCCGTGCCCTGGATGTCGTCGTTAAACGACGGCAGATTGTTACGGTGACGATCGAGAACCTGGAATGCGATGTCCTTGTGAAAGTCTTCCCACTGGATAACCGCTTTCGGGAACACCTTGCGTACCGCTTCCACGAACTCGTCGATGATCGCGAGATAAGCGTCGCCACGCAGCCGGTGCTGCCGCCACCCGAGGTACACGGGATCGTCGAGCAACTCCTGGTTGTCGGTGCCCACGTCCAGGCTGATCGGCAAGGTGCGCGCGGGATGGATACCGGCCCCGACGCAATACAGCGACAGTTTGCCGATGCTGATCGCCATGCCGCCGATGCCCTGGTCGCCGATACCGAGAACGGCTTCATTGTCCGTTACGACCATGAGTTCGACATCGCTGAACGGTGCCGAATCACGCAGGACCTGCTCGATGCGGCCCGCGTACTCGGGCGTGATGAAAATGCCCCGCGCGCGCCGGTAGACGTGTGAAAAGAAATGCGAGGCCGCACCGACGGTCGGCGTATAGACCACCGGCATCAGCTCTTCGAGATGCGTCCTCAGTAACCTGTAGAACAGCACCTCGTTACGGTTTTGCAGCAGGCCGAGGTCTATATTCCGGCCGATCGGGTCCTTGTTGAAGCAGATCGTATGATAGGTCCGGTCGACCTGCGTTTCGATATCGTTGTGCTGGGGCGGCAGCATGCCTTCGATGC
>JAHEGH010000061.1 GCA_024639825.1 Gammaproteobacteria bacterium | reverse complement strand
AGGTCGTCGCCAATCTGTAGCCAGGGCTGCTTGTCTTCCGTCCAGATATGCGCCTTTAGAACCGGACCGCATGGGTCGTCGAGACAGTTGAGTGCGATGTCGATGTCGCCCGCCCGGTTTTCGTTCTCGTAGCTAATTGAGGAGCCGCATGCGCTGCAGATGCCGCGAGTGACGCCGGGTGAGGAGTGATGCCAATGCATCTCGCCGAGAGTCACGCGGAACGTGTCGCGACTGTATGTCGCCCACGCAACCACCGGTGCACCGGCTGCACGTTGGCAGCTTTCGCAGTAGCAATAACAGGCAAACTTTTCGGGGCCGTCAGCCTCGAAACGGATCGCGCTACAAAAACAACGGCCCGTGACCTTACTCATTGCGCATCCATGAACGTGACGTCGCCGGACTCGATCGAGTACTCTGCGCCGACAATAGTCAGCTCACCGGCTTCGATCATTTGCTCGAGAATTTGCGAGCCATTTTGGAGTTGGCTTACTGACTGGCGCACATTAGCGGTGACCGCATCCTGCAGGGAAACCTCGTCGCCCATGAGCGACTCGATCGCTGGCCGAATTCGATCGACAATCGCGCTCAGGTTGGGCGAGCGCTGATGCTGGTCCTGCGCGAGCTCCTTTAGTGTCGCCTCGACCGCGCTGCAGTTGCTGTGGCCGAGGACGACGACGAGCTGTGTACCGAGCCGTGCCGCGGCAAACTCGACGCTGCCGATTTGTGACGGGGCGACGATATTGCCGGCGACTCGAATCACGAACAGGTCGCCGAGCCCCTGGTCGAAAATCAGTTCGACGGGGACTCGTGAGTCCGAACACGCGAGGATTACTGCAAGCGGACTCTGGCCGCCGACGAGCGCAGCGCGTCGGGCGCCACTCAGCGTCTCATCGATATTGCTCGTGCCTGCCACAAAGCGGCGATTGCCCTCGCGCAGGTGCTCCAACGCATGATCTGCAGAAATCATCTGCAAACATTACCACCGATGAAGGAAAACTGAAGTACCCGATGGAAATTGTGACTTCTCAAGCGCCAATTGGACGTAACCGTCGCTCCCGGAGAGTGCGGTGAGGTCGCCGGACGTATTGGTTTTTATCGGCATGGCAAGGACTTGACCGACTGCGTTGGAAATCAGGCGAACAGGCTGAAAGCAGGTTAATTCGGGCTTGAACGTAACGTCCGCCGCAAGTGCGGCAAACTCCGGTGTCGCGGTCGTTCTGCCCGAAGCCCTGGCAAGCGCCGGGATCACGTAGTGGCGGCAGCAGACCAATGCCGAGACGGGATTGCCGGGCAGGGCAAAGACAGCCTGTCCGTCGGGTCCGGAACCGAACCACATTGGCTTGCCGGGTCGCTGGCTGACTCCGTGAAAATGCGCTTTGACGCCGAGTTCGGCAAGCACCTCCGGCACATAGTCGGCTTTGCCCATCGACACACCACCGGTCAATATGACGACGTCGGCCTCATCCAGGTGCGCCGCAATTCGCGCTGTGAGAGCTGCGCGCTCATCCAGCAGGTGGTCGTGTTCGCAATCGGGGTAGCCGTGTTGCGCAAGTAGTGCCTGAATCGCGGGGCCGTTCGAGAGGCGCACCTGGTGAGCTTCGATCGGCTGGCCGGCCGCGACAAGTTCATTGCCCGTCGAAATAACTCGCACCACCGGCGAGCGACTGACATCGACATGGGCCAAGCCGGCCGAGGCAATCACGGCGATGTCCATTGCAGACACGAGCTTGCCGGGAGCGAGCAGCTTGCTGCCCGCAGCGTGATCGGATGCCCGGGGATGAATGAACTGCTGCGCCACGGCCTCGTAACCGTCTTCGAGGATTGCGATCCCGTCGCTGACTGAAATTCGCTCAACCGGGATGATGCAATCCGCGTGCGCGGGCAGCGACGCGCCAGTCATGATCTCTATGCAATGGCCCTGTGTCAGCGCGGCGGCGGTATCGCCGGCCATTTGCGTGCTCTGGATTGGAAACTGCCGCATCCCATTAGCATAGTCTGCGTGAGAGATTGCGATGCCATCCATCATGACCCGGTCGAAAGGTGGCTGGTCGCGCTCGGCTTCAATGACCTGACGAAGTACGCGGCCATCGGCAACTCGCAAGGCGACCGATTCGACCGACAGCTCCGGCATTGCCGCCAGGACCCTGTCGAGCGCCTCGGCTGTCGTCAGCATGGCTTACGCGTTTTCCCGCGCAATTGCGCGGTGGCCGATATCACGGCGCAGGTACACATCTTCCCAGTCGATCTTGTCGACCGCGGCATAGGCGTCCTTTGCCGCGTCCGCCACCGTATCGCCAAGGCCGACGACGCACAGGACTCGTCCACCGCTGGTCGTCACTGCATCACCATCGATTGTCGTGCCGGCGTGAAAGACCTTCTGCGTATTGCTGTCGGCGCCGTCAAGGCCGGAAATTACCTTGCCCTTGGCGTAACTCGCCGGATATCCGCCCGCGGCCATAACGACGCCCAGCGCTGCGCGCGTATCCCAGACAGCGACACGCTCCTGCAGGTCGCCTTCGAGCGTCGACAGGCATAAGTCGACAAGATCGGATTTCAGTCGCGCCATGATCGGCTGTGTTTCCGGGTCGCCCATGCGGCAGTTGAATTCGATGACTTTGGGTATGCCGTCCGGCGTGATCATTAGACCGGCATACAGGAATCCCAGGTAGGGGTTGCCGTCAGCCTTCATGCCATCAAGGGTGGGCCGAATGACCTCGTTCATGATGCGTGCTTCGATGTCCGGCGTTACGACCGGCGCCGGCGAGTAAGCGCCCATGCCCCCCGTGTTGGGCCCGGTATCGCCTTCGTCGCGCGCCTTGTGGTCCTGTGACGTGGCCATCGGCAGGATGGTGTCACCATCCGTGATGACGATGAAACTCGCTTCTTCGCCCTCAAGGAACTCCTCAACGACGATTCGTGCCCCGGCGTCGCCAAAGCTGCCGCCCGCGAGCATGTCTGTCGCGGCCTGTTCAGCCTCGCCCAGGGTCATGGCCACGATGACGCCCTTGCCAGCGGCAAGGCCGTCGGCCTTGATGACGATTGGCGCACCCTGCTCGCGAATGTAGGCAAGCGCCGGTTCGAGCTCCGTAAAGTTCTGGTAATCGGCGGTCGGTATTTTGTGGCGTGCGAGGAAATCCTTGGTAAAGGCCTTCGAGCCCTCCAGCTGGGCAGCGGCCGCTGTCGGTCCGAAGCAGGGCAGGCCGAGTTCGTTGAAACGATCGACGACTCCGGCAACGAGCGGGGCTTCGGGGCCAACGATGGTGAGGCTGACGTTTTCGGTCTGCGCGAGTCTTGCCAGCGCCTCGATATCATCCGACGATACCGGCACGTTGCGCACCTTGCTCTCGCGCGCCGTTCCCGCGTTGCCGGGTGCAACGAGAACCTCGTCGACGCGCGGCGACTGGGCACACTTCCACGCAAGTGCGTGTTCGCGACCACCGGAACCGATAATCAGGATGTTCATTAGTGTCGGAAGTGCCGCATGCCCGTGAAAACCATGGCCAGACCGTGTTCGTTGGCCGCCTCGATGACTTCTTCATCCCGCATTGAGCCGCCCGGCTGGATGATCGCTGCTATGCCGGTCTCGGCTGCGGCATCGATACCGTCGCGAAACGGGAAGAACGCATCGGATGCCATGACGGAGCCGCTGACGTCCAGGCCCTCATCGGCGGCTTTGATAGCGGCTATTTTCGTCGAGTACACGCGACTCATCTGGCCAGCACCGACGCCGATCGTCATGTTGTCCTTGCAGAAGATTATCGCATTGGACTTCACGTATTTTACGACCGTCCAGGCGAACAGCATGTCCTGAATCTGTTCGGGCGTGGGCGCTGTCTCAGTAACCACTTTCAGGTCATCGGCAGTGATGACGCCGAGGTCGCTGGTCTGGACGAGCAGTCCGCCAGAGACTTTCTTGAAATCAAAACCGGTGGGAGGGCCGTTAGGCCCGAAACCTGGGGCTGATGCCCCTCCCTCAGTCCAGTCGCCAACCTCGAGAACCCGTACATTCTTCTTGGCCGAGCAAACGTCGGCGGCGTCGGCGGCGATTTGCGGCGCAATAATCACTTCGACAAACTGGCGGTCGATGATTGCCTTTGCCGTGTTGGCATCGAGCGGCCGGTTGAACGCGATAATGCCGCCAAAGGCCGAAGTTGGATCGGTTTTGAATGCCTTGTCGTAGGCTTCGGCGATGTCGCCGGCTACGGCAACACCGCATGGATTCGCGTGCTTCACGATCACGCAGGCTGGATTGACGAACTGCTTGACGCATTCGAGGGCAGCATCGCTATCAGCGATGTTGTTGTAAGAAAGCGATTTACCCTGTAGCTGCCGAGCAGCGGCAAGCGATCCAGACGCGGCCTGCTGGTCGACATAGAACGCAGCTTGCTGGTGCGGGTTCTCGCCGTAACGGAGTTTTTCGGAAATACCACCCGAGTACAGGAAGCGTTCGCCAAGCACGTCATCACCCAGCGATGCCGACAGGTATTTCGTTATTGCCGTGTCATAGCTGGCGGTGTGCGCGTAGGCCTTCGCGGCCAGTCGGCGCCGGTCCTCGATCGCGAGCCCGTCACCCTTGAGTTTCTCGAGGACAGCTTCGTAGTCGTCCGGGCTAACACAGACGGCCACACCATCATGATTCTTGCTGGCTGCGCGGATCATGGCCGGACCGCCAATATCGATGTTCTCGATGGCATCGTCGATGGTCGCGTCCTGGCGGGCAATGGTCTGCTCGAACGGATAGAGATTCACAACCAGCAGGTCGATGGGCTCGATACCGTGCTCTTTCATGACCGCCTCATCGGTACCACGGCGACCGAGAAGGCCGCCATGAATAACGGGGTGCAAGGTCTTGACGCGGCCGTCCATGATTTCCGGAAAACCGGTTTTCTCGGAAACTTCGATGACGTCGAGGCCGGCTTCACGCAGCTGTCGGCAAGTACCGCCCGTTGATACCACTTCGACGCCGAGTTCGGCGAGGCCCTGTACAAACGGGACCAGTCCACGCTTGTCAGAAACACTGACCAGCGCGCGTCTTACTTTGAACATGTTTAGTCCTGGGGAAGGTTTACTGAATGAGTGAATACGTTCTGAGTTTCTTGCGCAGGGTGCCGCGGTTGATGCCGAGTATACCGGCAGCCTGGCTCTGGTTACCGCGCGTGAAATCCATGACGGCCTTGAACAGTGGCCGTTCTACCTCGCCGATTACAAGGTCGTACAGTTCGCCAGGGCGATCGCCGTTGAGCGTTGCGAAGTACTGGTCGAGTGCGTCTTCGGTATGTTCACAGAGTGGCTTTTTGCTGGCCTTCAGGCTTTTCTTTTTGTTTTTTTTCTGTGCCACGTTGGTCCATCCCCGAGAAGTACTGCTTCGTCAAACGAATTTGTTCCGAAGCGCTGTCAACACGCACCACCTGATGCCGATATTCTTCGGCGTTTTCCAGGTTATCGCAGTACCAGGTCAGATGTTTGCGAGCCACTCGAACGCCGGTGGTTTCCCCATAAAACCGGTGTAACTCGTCCAGGTGGCCGAGCATAATATCACGCAATTCATTTTTTTCTAGCTGCGTATTTTCCACAGCAGGATCGAGCGCGGAGTGGAGTTCGCGAAAGATCCACGGGCGGCCCTGTGCGCCCCGGCCGATCATCAAGCCATCAGCATTCGTTAGACGCAAAACTTCAAGAGACTTCTTAACTGTAGTGATGTCGCCATTGGCGATAACCGGGATTTCAACGCTTTCTTTTACCCGGGCAATCGTCTCGTATTCTGCGTCGCCCATGTAGCGATCTGCGCGAGTTCGGCCGTGAATGGCCAGGGAGCAGACGCCGGCATCCTGCGCAATCTTTCCAATCTGGACAGCGTTGCGATGATCGCGGTCCCATCCCGTGCGAAATTTAAGCGTGACGGGCACGTCGACAGCGTTGACGACCGCGGCAAGAATGTCGGCAACGAGCTTTTCGTCGCGTAGCAGGGCAGAGCCGGCTGCTTTCTTGCAGACCTTTTTTGCCGGGCAGCCCATGTTGATATCAATGATCTGTGCGCCGCGTGCAACGCACGCCTGTGCCGCGACCGCGAGCTGGTCCGGTTCGGATCCGGCGATCTGTACGGCAACGGGCTCGGCATCGAGGTCGAGATCAAGCCGGAATTTCGATTTCGGCGTTTGCCACAGGCTGGTATCAGCAGTTGTCATCTCCGATGTGGTCATGCCGGCGCCATAATGTCGGCAAATGCGTCGAAACGGTGCATCGGTGATGCCCGCCATGGGCGCGAGCACGAATGGGCTGGGTAGAGTGTAGGGGCCTATTCGAAGCGGCTGGAACTGCGCAACCATCCTACTTGAAGCCGTCGTCCTTACAGCGCAGCTTGCCGTCGGTCGTGCGGTAGCAGGCCCTGAGCCGGAATCCAGCGGTGGCCTCGGCAGGTGACTGAATCGTAATGACCGCCTCGAATGTATTGCCCGGCTTCACCAGCTTGCGCGGATCGAGGTCTTTTGACAGGTAATCGGCGGGATCGAGAATGCGACTGCCGATCGTTTCCTCAAAGCGGTCGGTTAGCGATATTCCAATTAGCGGGTAGGGCAGAGGGCTGTCCGACTTGTTACCGATTCGCGAGTAGATGGTCAGGCTTTCATCACCTTCCTCGGTGCCCTTGGCCACCTCGAAGCGCCAGCCCGTGATGTCCCAGGCGGGTGCAAGCGGTTGGCCGATCGCGCGGTAGAGCGGGCCGACTGCGCTATTAAATGCCGGGATGGTTGCGAGGGTTTCACGCGACTGGTGAACGTACTGCACGCCGAGCAAGACCAGCAGGGCGACAATGCCGGCAACCAAGCCGAGGCGTCGGCCGCCCGTTGCCGCACCCTTCTCGGCCTCGCGTTCAGCTGCAGCCGCACCAGCCAATACGGCAGCGGCGGCCGTATCGACCTCGAGTTTGTCCTGGTTGTCGCTGGAGCGAAATGCTTCTCCCTCCATAATGATCGTTTCGAAGCCCGCACCGGTTTCCATGAGTGGCTCCGCGGCTGCGTCGTCATCCGCGTATTCATGATCTTCGAGTACTTTAGCTTCGGCAGCGTCCTCGGGAATGATGATGGTCGAGGCGAAGCCGTCGTCGTCCTGGATAGCCAGCGCCAGCAGATCCTGGTCAATCTGCATGTTGATCGTTTGTTCTTCTTCAGTCAGAGGGGGAACGTAGTGCTTTGTCGAATCCTCCTCATCGTCGTCCTGCTCGGGTTCCTCGTCAGGTAAATCCTCGAAATCGTCTAACGCATCATCGATTTCCTGCTCATCCTCAATTTCATCGTCGATTTCTTCCTCAAGGTCGTCTTCAGGTTGATCCTCGAGGTCTTCAGCAAGCAGATCGTCGTCGTCCTCGATAAGGTCGAGCTGCGTGGCTTCATCGGCGAGGGGACTGAGTTCGTCCTCGTCATACTCATCGACGAGGTCTTCGTCCAGAAGATCGTCGAGTTCGAGCTCTTCTTCTTTACTGTTTCTCAGCAGTGCATCGAGATCGACTTCCTCTTCTTTGGGGACGTCGTTCGCCGCATCCAGGGTCTCTCGCATACCGCTGAGGTCGATTCCCATCGCTTCGGCCTGTAGCGCAAACTGGGAATCCATGTCCAGTGGTTCGTTAACGCCGCTGTCCTCTGTTGGAATTTCCAGCGCGTCGAGTTCGACCTCGATCTCGGTTTCAGGCTCAGCCTCGTCTGCCGAGGGTGCGGCGACCGCTTCAGCCAGGTCCTCGAACTCGCCGAGAATATCGGTCCATTCGCCGGGTTCGCTCAGGTCCAGGTCAACCTGTGGATCTTCCTCAATGTAAGACTCGGTTTCTTCCTTAACCGGTTCGTCAGTCGTGGTTTCCGTTGCGAAGTCTCCCTGTACGTATCCATCCTCGCTGAGGCCGAAGTCGTCGGGGAGCGGTGTGTTGTCGTCAAAGCGGATTTCATCGACGGACGTGCGAGAAAATTCCAGTGGCGGTTCTTCGAAAATTTCCGGCGAGTCAACGACAGGCGGGGTCTCGGTGAGGAACTGATCCACCGGAGTTGGTGATTCATCGAGAATCTCGTCGATAACGAGTTCCTCTTCAGATTCTGCAGCAGGTGCTTCATCGGCAGCTGCAACGCCGATTTCGTCATCATCGAGCACGCGCCATTCGACACCCGTATCCTCGATACGAATATCGGATCCGGCCAGTTCATCAAGCGTCTTCAGGAGGGCGGCACTCTGCTCGGCCGAAATCGATGCGGGCAGGCCAGTGTTCGGCAAGGGTTCGGGTTTTAGCTCGGGCAGCGCCGTGTCGGCTTCTTTGGGCGGCGTTTGCTCCGGCAGCGACTCGGACAGGTATTCCAGTGCATTGAACGCATTGCCGCAGCCCCCGCAACGGACCTTGCCGGCGGCCTGCTTCAGTACTACTGCAGTCACGCGAAATGCGGTGCTGCAATCAGGGCATTGCGTATACATCTGCTCGTTCTACCGTTTCCAACCCGTCAATCGTGACCATGTCTGGCCATCCTGCTCCCTGAATTCGGGCTCATCGAACTCGATCCAGGGCCTGTAAGCCTGCATTACTTCGTCGGCTTGTTCACATAATACGCCCGACAACGCAAGCATACCGCCCCGCGCCAGCAGAGATGTGATGGAATCGGCAAACTGGACAAGCGGCCCTGCAAGAATATTGGCAACAACGACGTCGAATTTGCCCTCGATGCTGTCGGGGCTGCCCGTCACGAGCAGATTTTCTCCAACCCCATTGTCACCGGCATTCTGGCGGGTGGCGGTGACAGCCTGTGGATCGATATCCATACCGGTGGCGGCGGAGCAGCCCAGTTTCAGCGCCGCAATTGCCAGGACACCCGAGCCGCAACCATAGTCGAGCAAGGTCTTGCCCTCGAGGTCGACACCATCCAGCCATTCGAGGCACATCGCTGTGGTCGGGTGAGTGCCCGTGCCAAATGCCAGTCCGGGGTCGAGGCGCACGATGACTGCATCGTCTGAGTTCGGGCCTGAAGGCTCATTCGCGGCTGAAGTCGCCCCAATTGACTGTTCAGTTGGGCAGATCCAGAGGCGCTTGCCGAATTGCATCGCGCCGAAGTCTTTCAGCCATTCACGCTCCCACGCACGGTCGGCAAGATCCTCGACATGATGTTTGGGCAGTTGTCGTATACCCAGCCCGGTGGCGAGCGCACCGCGAAATGCATCCATGTCGGTGTCAGCAGAGAACAGCCCTGTGACCCGGGTGTTGGACCACAACGGAGTTTCGCCGGGGCCTGGTTCGAGTACCGGATCGTCGCCGGCGTCGGACAGGGTGACCGAACAGGCGCCAAGCTGCGAGAAAAGATCCTCTACAGTTGCCGGGTCCAGGGCGTCCAGGTCCATGACGAACTGTCGCCAGTGCACCGTTATCGTGCTCCGTCAGGTTAGTCCGAGACGTTTCTCGAGGTAGTGGATGTCGGTTCCGCCAGCCTTGAATGCGGCGTGCTGGAAAATTTCCTGGTGTAGCGGCACGTTGGTCTTGATGCCTTCAATGACGATTTCCGACAGCGCATTCCTCATGCGTGCAAAAGCCGCGTCGCGATTTTCGCCGTGCGCGATCAGCTTGCCGATCATCGAGTCATAGTAGGGCGGTACCTTGTAGCCGCTGTAGACATGACTCTCCATACGGATGCCGGGTCCGCCCGGTGAGTGCCACAAGGTGACCAGTCCGGGCGACGGCATGAAGGTCTTCGGGTCTTCGGCGTTGATACGACACTCGATCGCGTGACCCTGGATCTTGACGTCTTCCTGCCTGATCATCATTTCCTCACCGCTCGCGATGCGCAATTGCTCGCGCACGATGTCGATCCCTGTGATCATTTCGGTGACGGGGTGCTCGACCTGCAGGCGCGTGTTCATCTCGATGAAGTAGAACTCATCGTCCTGGTAAAGAAACTCGAAGGTGCCGGCACTGCGATAGCCGATCTCAAGGCAGGCATTGACGCAACGTTCACCGATTCGTTTTCGTTGTTCCTCGCTAATGCCAGGGGCCGGCGCTTCTTCGATGACCTTCTGGTGACGACGCTGCATGGAGCAGTCGCGCTCACCGAGGTGAATGGCGTTGCCGTGCGTGTCGGCGAGAACCTGGAACTCGACGTGGCGCGGCTTCTCCAGGAATTTCTCCATGTACACGACGTCATTGCTGAATGCCGCGCGTGCCTCGGCCTTGGTGACCGTAATCGCTGAAGTGAGTGATGCTTCCGTATGCACTACGCGCATGCCGCGGCCACCGCCACCACCTGACGCCTTGATGATGATCGGGTAACCGATCTCGCGGGCAAGGCGCATGTTTTCGTCCGGGTCATCACCGAGAGGTCCGTCCGAGCCGGGTACACAAGGTACGCCAGCCGCCTTCATGGCCCTGATCGCGGAGACTTTGTCGCCCATCAGGCGAATGGAATCCGCTTTCGGTCCGATGAAGGTGAAACCGCTCGTCTCGCAGCGCTCTGCAAAATCGGCATTCTCCGAGAGAAAGCCGTAGCCCGGGTGAATGCCGGTTGCATCTGTCACCTCGGCCGCGCTGATGATGGCGGGCATATTGAGGTAGCTCTCACTGGACTGCGGCGGTCCAATGCAGACCGTCTCGTCGGCGAGCAGCACGTGCTTCAGATTGTTGTCAGCAGTCGAATGAACGGCAACGGTCTTGATGCCCATCTCGCGACAGGCACGCAATATACGTAGCGCGATCTCGCCGCGATTGGCAATTACAATTTTTTCCAACATGTCGACGGACCCGCTTAGTCGCCCTGGCGCTGGTCGATAACGAACAATACTTGTCCGAACTCGACGGGCTCGCCATTCTGGATTCGAATCGACTTGATGACGCCGGAAACGTCAGCTTCGATCTGGTTCATCATCTTCATTGCTTCGATGATGCATAGGGTATCGCCTTCGTTGACGCGATCGCCGACCTGAACATAAGGCGCGGCACCCGGAGACGATGCAGCATAGTAGCTGCCAACCATCGGGGCCGTCACTTCATAGCCGTCCTCTTCAGCGACTTCGGCCGGCGCTGCTTTGGCTGTGGCGGCAGGAGCAGCAACTGGAGCTGCTGCAACCGGTGCCGCGGCGGCGACAGGAGCTGCGACCGGCGCATGCGCTGAGTAACGACTGATTCTTACCGACTCCTCTCCCTCGGTAATTTCAATCTCTGCGATGCCGGACTCATCCAGCAGCTCGATCAGTTTTTTTACTTTTCTAATATCCATCTCTAGCCCTCGGCTTTCGCGACGTACTGACTCGCGGCCTGCACCGCCAGTTCGTAGCCATATGCCCCAAACCCAAACAGGCAGCTACTCGCGATATCGCTGAAGTAGCTGTTGTGCCGAAACTCTTCCCTCGCAAACGTGTTGCTCAGGTGAATCTCGATAAACGGAATCTGAACCGCGAGGAACGCGTCGCGCAACGCGATACTGGTGTGCGTGAACGCGCCCGGGTTCAGGATGATGAAGTCGACCCCGTCGCGCGCTGCCTGGTGTACGCGGTCGATGAGTTCGTGTTCGGCGTTGCTCTGATAGCTGGCAAGTGAATGCCCGAGCGATTTGGCGAGCTCGACACAGCGCAGCTCGATATCTTCGAGGCGGTCAGCGCCGTAGACATCGGGTTCACGTGATCCCAACAGATTGAGATTTGGGCCATTGATGAGCAGGAAATCGGACATTTTTTATTGTTATGGGCCAGATTGCCGAAGATGGCTGCAATTCTAACCTTTTTTTCCGATTTTTGTGCAAATTTAATTAGGTACCGGACACCTTATACCGGGTATAGGGTGTCCGGTACCCTATTTAGGTTAAAGCAGGTCGAGGGCGCCGCGGACCTCTTTCTTGCCGATCTCGCCATTATCGAGTCGTGTCAGAATGGTGACGATGTCGTCGAGATGGCTCTGGTGCAGTTCGCCAAGGTACGCGCCCACAAATTCTCCGTCTCTGGTGACGATCATCGTAAACGGCATGCCAATGAACTCAACGCCCGACGATTCGGCGACCGCCATGGCATCCTGTTGGCCCGTGAGGATCGGATAATTGAATTCCGCTTCGTCGGCGAAGGGCAGCACCATGTCGGGGTAGTCAACCGCAATGCCCAGTATCTGGAAGCCAGCCTCACCGTGCTGATCCTGAAACGCCTTGAGCATGGGGATTTCGCGACGGCACGGTGCGCACCAGGTCGCCCAGAAATTGATGAGGCGATGTTTGCCATCCCACTCGGCCAATTCGCGGTTCTTACCCTCCAGGTCGGGCAGGGTGAATACCGGATGGGTCGCAGTCTCGAGCGTGGTCGGCTGCGGTGCCGCCTGTTCCAGTGCAATCTCTGTTGGGATGCGCACGGCATACAGCAGTGCGCCGGCCATCAGGGCGACAAGGGCAGCTGAAAAAATTAAAAAGGCGCGGGACACGGGTCTACTCCGTTTTGTCAGCCGCGGATTCTAACCGAGCTGGGACGTCGACGCTCAGGACTTTGGTTTGCGGCATATAACAGAGGCCATCTTCCTTGCAGCCCTGGTAGGACAGCTCAATGTCCATTGAGGGAATGTTTTGGGTGAGTGATCGAATCTGTGCGCTGCCGTGCGCCTCGTCGAAAAACACCTCCTGCTCACCAAACCACTCGTCGGCAACGATCTCGCTGTGGCTCCATTCCTCGATGAACTGATGTTCTTCGAGCCCAACCGCGTCAGAGAGCGAGCGCACGCTGACCTTGTCTTTGTACAGGTAATAGCCCGGCAGAAGCTGGATCCGGAAAACGAGCGCACTGTCCTCGATATGGGCATCCGGCACGAACACCTGGTCGGCGGGCAGGGGCTCTTCGCTACTTTTCGGTGAGAAGACCGTCGACGCTGTCGGGCTCTCCAGGGGCTGGGAGGACTTGGGCGATTCGGCTTCGGCGCAGCCCGCAAAAAGAGTCAGCAGTACCGCCAGTGCGGGCAGGGTTGTCGGGAGCTTGGTCATCAGGATTCTTGGATTCCAGCAGGGTATTAAAGTTTCCTTCGGAATTGTGCTTGAAAAACCTAAGGGAATCCCTACTATTAGCACTCCCTGCGGTCGAGTGCTAAACGCATTCGGCCCGAAAACCGAAAAAATACGGTTTTAAATCAATACTTTATAGGAGATATACACCATGAAGATGCGTCCGCTTCATGATCGGGTCATCGTTAAGCGCATGGAAGAAGAGCGCACGTCACCCGGCGGAATCGTTATTCCTGACGCCGCGGCTGAAAAGCCCATCAAGGGCGAAATTGTCGCTGCTGGCAACGGCAAGATCCTCGAGAACGGCGAAGTCCGTGCTCTTGACGTCAAGGTGGGTGACAAGGTCCTGTTCGGCAAGTACGCCGGCACGGAAGTCAAAGTTGAAGGCGAAGAACTGCTCGTGATGAAGGAAGACGACATCATGGCAGTCATCGAAGGATAAAGAGGAAATATAGAAATGGCTGCTAAAGAAGTACGTTTTAGCGACGACGCTCGCCAGAAGATGTTTGCTGGTGTCAACGTTCTCGCGAATGCGGTTAAGGTGACCCTGGGTCCCAAAGGCCGTAACGTTGTGCTCGACAAGAGCTTTGGTGCACCAACCGTCACGAAAGACGGTGTTTCGGTTGCCAAGGAAATCGAACTCGAAGACAAATTCGAAAACATGGGCGCTCAGATGGTCAAGGAAGTTGCTTCCCAGACGTCTGACATCGCCGGTGACGGTACGACAACCGCAACGGTTCTTGCCCAGGCAATCCTGCGCGAAGGCCTGAAGTCTGTTGCTGCCGGCATGAACCCGATGGATCTCAAGCGCGGTATCGACAAGGCATCTGCTGCCATCGTTGCCGAGCTGCAGAAGCTGTCGAAACCTTGCGAAGACCAGAAGGCGATTGCCCAGGTTGGCAGCATCTCCGCCAACTCCGACATGGAAATCGGCGAGATCATCTCCGATGCCATGCAGAAAGTCGGTAAGGAAGGCGTCATCACGGTTGAGGAAGGATCGGGTCTTGCCAACGAACTGGACGTTGTCGAAGGCATGCAATTCGATCGCGGCTACCTGTCGCCTTACTTCATCAACGATGCAAACAGCCAGCAGGTCGAGCACGATAGCCCGCTGATCCTGTTGTACGACAAGAAGATCTCGAATATCCGCGATCTGCTGCCGGTACTCGAAGGCGTTGCCAAGGCTGGTCGTCCGCTGCTGATTATTGCAGAAGACGTCGAAGGCGAAGCACTTGCTACGCTGGTTGTTAACAACATCCGCGGCATCGTGAAAGTTGCTGCCGTTAAGGCTCCGGGCTTCGGCGATCGCCGTAAAGCCATGCTTCAGGACATCGCGATCCTGACGGGTGGCCAGGTTATTTCGGAAGAAGTCGGTTTGTCGCTTGAGAAGGCTACGATCGAAGATCTCGGCGAAGCCAAGAAGATCCAGATCACCAAAGAAGCCACGACGATTATCGACGGCGCTGGTAAAGGTGCAGAAATCAAGGGTCGTGTCGACCAGATTAATGCCGAGATCGCAGAGTCTTCGTCGGACTACGACAAAGAGAAGCTGCAGGAGCGTGTTGCCAAGCTGTCTGGCGGTGTTGCGGTCATCAAAGTTGGTGCTGCGACTGAAGTCGAGATGAAGGAAAAGAAAGCACGCGTTGAAGACGCACTGCATTCCACGCGCGCCGCTGTTGAAGAAGGCGTGGTTCCTGGTGGTGGTGTTGCACTGATCCGTGCCGTTTCCAGTATTGCCAAGCTCAAAGGTGATAACGATGACCAGAATGTTGGCATCGGCATCCTGAAGCGTGCGGTTGAAGAGCCGCTGCGCCAGATCGTCCGCAATGCGGGCGGTGATGCAAGCGTCGTTCTGAATGCTGTTGCTGAGGGCAAGGGCAACTTCGGTTACAACGCTGCCACTGGCGAATACGGCGACATGATCGAAGCTGGCATCCTGGATCCGACCAAGGTTACGCGTTATGCATTGCAGAATGCTGCCAGCGTATCGGGCCTGCTGCTCACAACCGAAGCAATGGTTGCTGATGCACCGCAGGACGATGCTGGTGGACCGGCAATGCCGGACATGGGCGGAATGGGAGGCATGGGCGGCATGATGTAAGCCCTGCACCTGAAGCAAGACAAGAAAGCCCGGCCTGCGCCGGGCTTTTTTTTGTTCCCTGTTTTCGCGAATCGCTACAATGACCCTGGAGAGGGAGGGAATTATGCAGGTTTTTGTTGTCGCGGTTTCGGTGGCGCTCGTTGTCTCATTCATGTGTTCGATCTTCGAATCAGTGCTTTTGTCGCTGAACCACGCGCAGGTCGAAGTGCTGGTGCAAAAAGGGAAGCCATCGGGAAAGATCTTTAAGGCGTTCAAAGAGCGCATCGATATTCCGAT
>JAHEGH010000135.1 GCA_024639825.1 Gammaproteobacteria bacterium | reverse complement strand
CGGGAAGCTGACGTGCTGGCCGCACGCCTTGTCGTCAAATCGGCCGATGAAGACGTGCCGTTTTTTCTCCTGAGTACCTTTGGTGGCACGTCTGACCTGCGTGGCTATCCTTCTGGGCGCTACCGTGACCGGCATATGTATGCAATCCAGACCGAGTACCGCTGGCAATTCAGTAACCGGTGGATCTTCACTGGGTTTGTCGGCGTAGGCGAGGTCGCGGAGCAATTCACCGAGATGGGCAGGAATTTCCTTCCCGCCGGCGGCATTGGATCGCGCTTCGTGTTGTCCGAAAAACACAAGGTCGGACTTTCGGTTGATGTCGCAACGGGCAAGGATGGCACGGAGTTCTACTTTGGCGTCGGGGAGGCATTCTGATCGCAATCAGGATGCCAACACGATTTTGGGCGATATTGCTGTTGGCGCCCGTCACAGCTGTCGCCGGACCGCTGCTCGACTACATACGTGACTACGACCTCAATGACTACGCGCTGGGATTGTCGGTGCCAACTTCCCAGAATCCGTACGTTGGTGCGGATAATTCGATATCGGCCTACCCTTATCTCACCAGTTTCAGCCACTCGTCACTAACTGACAGCTGGCTGCTGATCCAGAGCGGAAACCTCGGGTTTCGCTACGTCACGGACCAGGACTGGGAATTCGGCCTCATTGGCCGCATCCAGACCCTGGGGTGGGGCGTTGCCGACAATGATGACCTCCTCGGTCTCGATGCGCCGCGGTCCACGATCGAACTGGGCCCGCTGATCGGCTGGCGCGCATTGCCCGTTCACGTCCAGTTTCGGTCCTACTGGGAAGTCCTCGACCGGCATAGCGGCACAATAAGTGAACTCGAGTTCCGGCTTCCTTGGGAGCATCACCGCGGTTACATCATACCCAGCGTGACGGTATCGCGTCTGAGCCGCGATTACAGCGACTACTATTTCGGGGTGTCCCGGGACGATGCAACGGCATTGTTCCCCGAGTACACGCCCGGTTCGGCGATCAATACATCTGTCGACGTAACCTCAGGTTTTGAGCTGAACCCGAACTGGCTGCTGCAAACAAGAATCGGCGTCGAGTTCCTGGACTCCGCCATCGAGCAAAGTCCGCTCGTGGACCGCAAGCATCTGTGGTCGGGCAGCATCGGTCTTGCTTACAACGCAGACATATTCGAATCCAGGGACTATTTCGGCCCCGACAGAGAGCAGAACATCGAGATTCGCCTTGGGCTATTCAACAGCCACGCCGATACCAACCTGATTCTCGATGCGACCGATGCCCAACCGGGAGACGACCTGGACCTGGAGGATTTTCTGGGTGTGTCTGACAGCGAAACGGTCGGGCAGATCGATGCCTATTACCGCGTAGCGTTCTATCACCGTTTTGATCTTGGCTATTTCGAATTACGCAGAAACGCGTCGACAACGCTGCAACGTGACATGTGGTTCGGCGATGAGTTCTATCCCGAAGGCTCGGATATCAGGATCAGCTCTGAATCACAGCTCCTGCGTCTTGGTTATTCCTACTCGCTGATGCGTGACGGACAAAAGGAGCTGGCTGTGACGGCCGGACTCAGCTACTTGAAGTTTGACTCGGAGGTTCGTTTCGACGATAGCTTGCAGCAACCCAACCGGGTACGGGTCGACGGCGTGCTTCCGACCTTTGGTGTCGTTGGCTCCGCCCCTCTCGGCGACAAGTGGCGACTCGGCGCAGACATCGATTTGTTTGCGCTCACGTTCGACCGATACAAGGGCTACATGGCCTACCTGTCCCTCGACCTGGAACGAAGGTTCAATGAGAATTTCGGAGCCGGTATCGGTTACAACTTCTATGGCATGCGACTGAAGTCAAATGGCGAGAATCTGGACGGAACACTCCGAGTCCGTTACCAGGGACCAAAGTTGTACCTTAGCCTGAAGTTCTAGCATCACCTCTTAATCGTTCGTCTCGATCGTCGAGCGAATGTGCAGGTCACGTTGCGGAAACGGAATTTCGATTCCATTCTCGCGCAATGCTCTGAAAATCGCGTTGTGGACTTCGTGCACCAAAGGCATGCGGTCCGACAACTGTCGCAAGTAGACATGCAGTGTGAAATCGAGCGAGCTCTCGCCAAAGCCTGAAAAATAAACTCTCGGCGCCGGCTCGTCGAGCACCAGCGGTATAGCAGGAAGCGTGTCTTCCATGGTTTTGTGTACCAGCGCCACATCGGAGCCATAGGAAACGCCTACCGGTATCACGATACGCGTGATTGGGTCGGTAAGTGTCCAGTTGATGACCTGCTCCGTAATAAATGACTTGTTTGGAACGATTATTTCTTTGCGGTCCCAGTCCGTAATTGTTGTGGCCCGGATACGAATACGCGATACCGTGCCGGTCAGTTGCCCGACCGTGATGGTGTCGCCCACCCGCACCGGCCGCTCGAACAGAATGACGAGCCCCGAGACAAAATTAGCTACGATTTCCTGCAGGCCGAAGCCCAGTCCGACGGTAAGGGCCGCCGCCAGCCATTGGATCTGCGACCAGTTCCATCCCATGATGTTCAGCACGGAAATGACGCCAGCCATAATGATGAAGTAACGAACCAGCGTATGAATTGCGTAGCGACTTCCAGGCTCGGCATTCAGGCGCCGCGGCAGCACCATCTCCAGGAACCCGGGAAGGTTTCTCGATGCAATTACCGACACGAGAACAATCAGCAGCGCGAAAAGGAGGTCCGCAAGTGTTACCGGGTTGATCGTTTCTACGCCGTCAATCATCTCCATCTGCGACCAGAGGCTTACGCTTTCGAGCAGCGTCAGGGCCGGAAGTACATCCGACCAGATTTGCCAGCCGGCAATTGCGGCGATGAAAACCAGGCTCGAGCGAAGAAGTTTTCTGGACTGCTGGTCAACCGCATCCAGGTCCAGGGGTTCTGCCTTTGCCACGATCGGCTCGCTCTCGACACTCGGCTGCGCAGCGGCCTCCTTCTCTGCTTTTTCAGCCTCCCGCTTCCGCAACAGAATCTTCAGCTCCAGCTTGCGTCGAGACAACGCCAGCCATCTGAGGACAACCATGTTGACAATAAGCAGACTAACCACAAACCAGATTGTTTCAAGGAAGAGGCTCGAGAGCTTTGTGGATGTATACACGTTGCCCATAATCGAAATCAGGACCAATGTCAGCGGCACACCAATTGCTATGCCATACCATGTCCATCGGAATCTGCTGACCCACGACTCCGGATTATTGCGGTAATAGTTGGCCGGAAGGCTGGAACCCGGGTGCACCAGTGGATGCACTATGTATGCCAGAACCATCATCAGGGGAACGAACAGAAAACGGCCCAGGTTTTGGTTTTCAGTAACACCTTCTGACAAGAACAGGAAAGCAGTGGCAAAGAACAACGGCGCGCCGAAGACAGCGAGTTTGCTCAGCTGCCGCCGAACCAGTGCTACGTTCCCGGAATGCCATCCGAAGTGTGTCTTGAAGACGCCGTCGCGCGCGCATAGAGCCCGCAGCATAAGCGTGTTGAAGAGGAACGGTGCGGTTGCAGACAGGGCGATTGCAATTGTGTCCGAAAATGCCGTCGCGCCGGATGCCTTTTGGAGAAACCACGATGTCCCGGCAAACAGTAACGGGACCGGCAGCGCATGTACCGCGGCAATAACGATCGACCCAATCGTTAAACCAATGTTATCGACAGACAGCCGGCCGACTTTTTGGCCCATCGCAGCGTAAACGCCTGCCAATGGCGAGCGCACGACAACCAAAAGGCTCAGCAGCAGCAGGAAAATTGCGGCGATCCCGAAATGTTCTCGAAAGGATTTTAGTAGCTCTGCATACGACCGCCGCCATGACTCGGCCGACAACGCCCATTCCGCGGCTGACGCCACGTCGCCCCACGAACCCGCGAAGGCTATCGGTGCACTGGGAATCCACAACAGGTTTTGATTGAGGAACTCCTCGTACTCGCCCGCAGAGGCCAGCAGCCGACGCTGTGCAAACTCCAGGTCACCAAGCACCTGGAGGTAGCTGCGGTAGCTGTTCTCTGACTGCAGCAGCAAGTCTCTCCTGCTCCGCAACAGGGACCGAATGTCACGTTCTATCGACGCGAGTTCTTCGTCACTGATATCGTCCTCGACAACCCGGGCAACGAATTCTTGGGCCCTGTCGTCGATCGAAGTCAGCTCACGCCGCTTTTCCTGGATAAAAAGCAGGGCCAGGCCGACCTCGCCGATCTCGGCGCTCCGTGGCCTGTATCGGCTAATCTGCGGCAGACTTCGTCGTTCTTCGATGAGGAGGCGCCCGGTTGTCCGACTGAGCCCACCGACTTCGACGTACTGCCTGGACCGCGTAAGTCGTTGCTCGATACTCCTCGTCTTTTCTTTTATCGCAGCGAGTTGGGTACTCGCCTCCTGGATGTCCCCTGCGCCTTTTGGCAACGCCACGGCCAGAACCGCGTTGTCCTCGGCGAGCGAACGCAC
>JAHEGH010000134.1 GCA_024639825.1 Gammaproteobacteria bacterium | reverse complement strand
GGAACTGCCGGCACGGAGCGCTGCGGTCCCGCCCGGCGTCGATTTATCAGGGCGCTGGGAGTTGCAAGGCCACAGCGATGAGCCCGATGTCAGGCAGGTGGAGCGTGAACAGGGCATCTATGTGCCGCCGTCAGGAGCAGGGCGTCGCCCGCAGGGCCCGGTGCGCGTTGGTGGCAGCCGGCGATCGAAAGGTCCCTCGGTCTTCGTCTTCATCGAGGACGGCCGATCGTTAAAAATCACTCAGACCAAGCATGGGCTATTCATCAGTTTCGATCGCTCTGTCGTTGAGGAATACACCTTTGGTGAGAATCGTTTGGTCTCTCTTGGCCCTATCGAGGCCCAGCGCGTCTCCGGTTGGGAAGGGCCGATGTATATCGTTGAAACGATGGACGATCGTGGTGCCACGCTCACCGAAACCTGGGCGCTCGCGGGCGCAGGGAGTGAGCTGGTCAGGGAGGTCAATATCCTGGACGGTGAAAAGCTGCTGTACTCGTCCAGGCAGGTCTTCGACCGGACCTAGAAAGAGGGCGGTGGCTCCTTGGTTAGCCCGGCGGGAAGGAAGGGCCTTCCGCAGAGCCACCACCCAGGGGTCGGCTAGTTGTTCATCTCGAAGCGGAACCGATAATCCACGTCGGTGGCCACCTGTGGCACCCCGCCCACGACGGGCGCGCGGAAGCGAAATTTCTGTGCTGCCCGTATGGCAGCCTTCTCGAAAATCCCATGGCTCGATCCTGTGACCTGAATATTGGTGACCTGGCCGTTCGTCATCACGTCGAACCGCACATCGACCCAGCCTTCGAGCCCCTTTGCCTCTGCCGAAGCCGGGTAGGTGGGCCGTACCCGGACGATTGAGATGAGGGGCCCGTCCGGATCGTTGATGCCCTCCGGTCTTGTGTTACCGGGTATCGGGGCAGCAGGTCGGACGGGAATGTAGAGGCCCGGGCCAGTGCTGCCGCTTGGCCGGCCGGTGGGCGGAATCGGTGCTGAAGTCATCGTTTCTTTGTCGTATTCGGGGGTTGGCGGGGGCGGTGGTGGCGCCTGCCGTGGCAGGTTGATCCAGTCCAGGATGGTCCGGGCCCGCGGGTCGCTTTCCGCGCCCGGCTGAAGGTGGATAAGGCCCTGCATGGCGTACAACAAGGCCAATGTCATCAGGGTCCCCGTGGTGATGGCAGATGCGTATCTGGCAAACATGGTGTGGCTCCTGTCGTGTTCCCGCCGGCTTAGATACCTCGAATTACCAGGTATAGGATACATACCTAGAACCACAAAGTAAGTCTTGTTATACCTTTTAGTTCGAGGTATGGTTGACGGATGGCCAAGAGCAACCCTCCCTTCATGAGCGGCGTCCCTGAACTGCTGCTGCTGAGGCTTCTCGATAACCGCGAGATGTACGGCTACGAGCTGGTTCGGTCGATCAAAGAAGCCACCGGTGAGGCGATATCGCTGGGTGAGGGTGTCATTTACCCGGTTTTGCACAGCCTCGAGCGCACTGGCTCACTCCAGGCCCGTCGCAAGCCTGTTGGCGGACGTACCCGGGTCTATTATTCATTGACAAAGCAGGGCCGTGGGCGGCTTCGGGACCTGCAGGATGACTGGCGACGGATTCAGAGCGGTATCGAGACCGCATTGGAGAGCCCCGGCCATGCGTGAACCCGATTTCAATGACCTGGCTGCACGTCTGCTACAGAGCGGCATAGCGCCCCGACATGCGCATCGGACCGTTAACGAGATTCGCGATCATTACGACGATTTGGTCGATGCAGCCCTTGAAGAGGGTGTCTCGAGACGCAAAGCTCGGCTTCGGGCGGCCCATGAGCTCGGCAGAATCGATGATCTCGTTGCGGAGATGAGTGCACGCCGGGAGCTGAAGACCTGGGCTTTTCGCTACCCACGCGCGGCAATCGTCGTTTATCCGCTCGCTTGTCTCGCAGTCCTGCCGGTGGCCCCGGTCTTTGCCGGGATAGCGAATGCGCCGTTGCTGGCGCGCTGGGGTGCGAGCCTGCTGGCCGCAGGCCTGTTTACGGCAGCCTTACTGCTGGTGTTGCAGCTCTCGATCCTGTTCGGCTAGAGCCAGCGCGGCTCAGATCGGGCTGTAGTCGGTCAACGTTGCCCGGAAATTCAATTTGCCGTCACGGTGCTGTTCTATGACGATCGGCAGGTAGTCCAGTTCGGCGGCACACCACAGCGTTGTCAACCGGGATGAGCCTTCTTTCTGGTGCTGAATGCCAACCGCCTCGTAGGTGCCAGCTTTAGTCTTGATCTCGCGGGTACCAACATTACGCACGTTCGCAATACGCATCTTGTCGACATCGAACAACACATAGGTCGCGTTCGGACCACCATTGAGCAGATCGTGCATCAGCTCGTACTGGATCGAGACGTTATCGTGCGCGATGCCATCCAGCTGCAGAAGCACCTCCTCGTCGCCGACGGTGCCGCTGGCCTGGTTCGTCGTCCAGTCAAAGTGGATGCGGGTTTCAGGATCGCCACCAATCGTGTCGATCTCGTGAAAGCTGACGGGCCTGACACCGTCTGCAGCCGGCGCAAACTCGGAGCGCACCCGCATTTCTCCACCATGCAGCTTGGCAATACCCTTGGGCTTGATTACGTGGGTGGCCACATAACCGCTTTCTGTGGCCCGCAGCTCGGTGTTCAGCTGTCCGGAGAGGATACTGATTTTCACCTTGTACTCGGCTCTGTGGGGCGTTAGTTCGGCGCCATTCGCCGAAGAAACGGCAAAAATGGCTAACGAGGCGAGTGCGAGCGCTATTTGTGTCAGGATTCTCAGGGCGACCTCCTCAGTCGGCTTTGAGTGCATTCTCAGAGTCTGTCATAAGGGACATGACTGCTGCCTGAACGTGCTGCCTCACGGGCTCCAGGTCGTCCAGGGCGATGTCCCGCGGTACGGGGATAGGTTCGCCAATGGCAATAGCGACGCGCGAAAACGGCTTGGGAATCATGAAATCGTCCCAGCGGCTCAGGTACCACGCCCGTTCCGCAGCACAGCCGATCGGGATGATTGGAACACCGGCAATACGGGCCATGAGCACCGTGCCCGGCTTGAATTCGTACTTCGGCCCGCGCGGCCCATCCGCGGTCGTAACGATCGAATAGCCGTCTTTCATCATGCGCTGCTGGTCGCGGAGTGCCAGCGCGCCGCTCTGGTTGGCCGAGCCACGAATAACCTCCGCACCCCAGGCACGGGCCACGCGCTCCGGCACATCGCCGTCTACCGAGCCCGATACAAGGAAGCAAGCCTTGAAGCCACGCTGTATCCAGGAGCGAATGAGCGTGGAGCCAATGACATGGTGCTGGTGCCAGTACGCGGGGGCGCAAACAGCGTCATCGCCGATGAAAGGTTCGATATTCTCGGCGCCAATGACGGTATCGATGCGATAGGTCGAGGTCAGGAGCCTGATGAGTCCACGCAACACCGGCAGGCCGAGAAAATAGTACAAACGGCGCGCGGGCGTCATACGACGCCGCGACGATGAACTGCGGCGTGACTCGACGGAATCGAAGTGGTTGGGGGATTTGTCGTTCAAGACCCGGAGTTTGCAGTATCGAATCTCCGCGGGTCAATGTAAGATTGCGCCTGCATTTCCAACGCCATTCCTGTCGTTTCAGCACATTTCATGACCGAACCCCAGCACGACTACAGGCGGCCACCCGGGCCCGACCAGCCAGTGACCCTCGGCATAGATGCGGAAACGCTCTCGACGCTGCAGGCACTTCAGGGCGAGCACGGCGACATGGTCAGTATGCGCAAGCCGAATGGCCGGCTGGCCTACCTCGTCAACGATGCGGTGGAGGTACGCAGGATTCTTGCCCGACGCCACAGCAAGTATCACAAGGGGCCGGGATTTGAACGGGTCAAGATGCTCCTGGGCAATGGGCTCATCGTGAGTGATGGCGACGTCTGGCGCCGCTCCCGAACGATGATCCAGCCCGCATTCAGTCGGCAGAATGTGCATCGCCTGATGACCGTGATGGTTGAATGCACCGATCGGCGTGCTGCGAGCTGGGCCCAGGCGGCGGCAAACGGCGAGACGATCAATATCACGTCAGAGACCAGCGACTTTGCCCTGGAGCTCATCCTGATCAGCATTTTCGGTGACGACTATGAAAACCGGATACTCACCGAAGGCGAGAATCCATTCGCATTCCTGAGCCGAGATTCCACGCGCGATCTGAGTGTCGTGATGAAAGTACGCCATTTGCGCGAGTTGCTGCTGAGCATCATTGCCGATCGGCGCGCCGGGAAGGGTAGCCAGCACTTCGATTTCCTGTCTATGTACCTGGACGCAACCGATAAGCAGGGCAACCATTTTGTCGATGCTGAATTGCTTGATGAGCTGATGACCCTGATCGTTGCAGGATTCGAGACCTCGGCGAATACGCTCAACTGGGTCTGGTACCTGATCGCGAAGCATCCCGATGTTGAGGCGAAACTGATCGATGAGGCACAGCGCACGGTGCCGAACGTTTCCGCCATTA
>JAHEGH010000060.1 GCA_024639825.1 Gammaproteobacteria bacterium | reverse complement strand
TGCTAGGCGGGCTGTCCCCAGAACGGACGCTCCGGTAACGTGACAATGCCTCGCTCATAGTTGAGCCCACCGGGCCGGTCATAACGGGCAAGGAGTGGCCCGTCGATATCGACGAAGTCACAAAGCTGTGCGACGACATGATGCGGGGCCATTGCCAGCGATGTGCCACCCATACAGCCGACCATCAGCCCAAGACCTTTCTCACGCGCAGCGTGCGCGAGCTCCAGTCCGTGAGTCAGGCCACCGGTCTTGTCGAGCTTGATGTTGATCATCTGGTAGCGCTGCGCCGCTTGCTCGAGCTCCCCAAGATGCAGACAGGACTCATCACCACAAATCGGGAGTGGTGGATCATAATTCTCGAGTTCGGCATCGTCGCCGCGGGGCAAAGGCTGCTCAATCATGCTGATGCCCAGTGACTTCATCTGCGGGGCATAGCGCTGCAACTCATCGAAGTTCCAACCCTGGTTGACATCGATGACCATGCGAACATCCTGCCGGGCCTTGCGGATTGCGGCAATGCGCTCGACCGGCCGGTCGTTGCCAAGTTTTACCTTGAACAGCGAAATGTCAGCGGCCGCGACTGCCCTGTGTGCCATTTGCTCCGGTGTGTCTTCAAGTCCGATCGTAAACACAGTTTCGACCGGCGCGGCATCGACGCCCGCCATCGACCATGCCGTGCGCCCCGTGAGCTGTGCTTCGAGGTCCCATAGCGCGGAGTCGGCAGCCATGCGTGCGCCACCCGGCGGAAGCAGGTCGAGCAGGTCCTCGCGGTTTATGCCTGCGGCGAGTTCAGTGGCAATGGCTTCGAGCTGTTCAGACATCGACTCAACGGTCTCGTCGAGGTAGTACACACCAAGGCCTTCACCGCGGCCAACTGCACCATCCTGTTCGATTTCACAGACCACGCAGGGAAAGTCATACCAGACGTTATTGGAAATGCGGAACGGTATCAGCGTGGGCCATGATTCTGAATGTATCGCTACACGGCGTTTCATGATGCGTGCTTGAGCATGAAGCTGGCGATGGGCGACATCCCGATCGCTACCGGATCCACGCAGGGAAGCCCCAGGTGGTCCTGAAGTTTGCCAAGGTAGCCGTCGCGTTCGAAATCGGTCATGGCGGAAGTATTGACGCTGACGCCGGCGCAAAAGCAACCCGGCCGGGTTCGGCGCGCGAGGCGCAGGGCGTCGTCGATGACCTCGTCAAGCTCGGGGATGGGGTAGTCGCCGAAAACCTCGAGCGTTTCGGTGCGTGCGGCGTCGTGGCACAGAACCAGTGCATCCGGTTGTGAGCCATGCAGAAGTCCCAGGCTTACGCCGGAGTAACTCGGATTAAGCAGCGAGCCCTGGCCTTCGATCACATCCCAGTGATCGTCGTCATTGTCGGGAGACAAAATTTCGGCCGCGCCCGAGATGAAGTCGGCGATGACTGCATCGATCGGAATGCCTTCGCCCGCAATCATGATGCCAGTCTGACCGGTCGCCCTGAACGTTGCCTTGATGTCGCGTCGTTCGAGTTCGCGGTGCAGTGCCAGCGCGCTGTACTTCTTGCCGACGGCGCAATCGGTGCCGACCATGAGCACGCGTTTACCGCTGCGCGGCCGGCCCTGGCCGACTGGGATATTATTGGGGGGCACGCGAACATCCGTCAGGCTTGAGCCGCCCTTATAGGCCGCAGCCACGAGGTCTGGCATGGACTTCAGTTTGCTGTGCATGCCCGATGCGATGTTGATGCCGGCCCTGGCCAGTTTGATAAGTTGGGGCAACCAGTGGTCGGGTATCTGGCCGCCGACCGGTGCTACACCGATGATTGCTGTCCTGACGCCCGCATCGACGGCGTCGGATACGCGCATCTCTGGCAGGCCAAGGTCGACGGGACAACCGGCAAGACGCATCTGCCCGACGCACAGTTCGGGGCGCCAGTGGGCGATGCCGAAGCCGGTCTTGGCATGGTCATCATCGCGGACATCGCCGAGGTACAGCAGGTAGGGAGGTTCGAGACTGACTCTGGTGAGTGACATACTGCCAATTATGGCAGGAAAATCGTTGCCGGGTGCTCGAGCATCTCCTTGATGCACTGGATCATCGCCGCCGCGTCGTAGCCATCGACAAAGCGATGATCGAACGAGGTCGAAAGGTTCATCATGAGACGCACCGCGATTTGGCCGTTAACGACCATCGGGCGTTCGACCGCACGGTTGACGCCGATGATGCCGACTTCGGGCGAGTTGATGACCGGTGTCGACGCGATGCCGCCAAGTTTGCCCAGACTGGTGATCGTGATCGTCGA
The DNA here is from genome assembly GCA_024639825.1 of Gammaproteobacteria bacterium. GTDB lineage: Bacteria > Pseudomonadota > Gammaproteobacteria > Steroidobacterales > Woeseiaceae > UBA1847. The sequence goes on along the minus strand of JAHEGH010000060.1, from coordinate 13,340 downwards.
GCCTGACAGCTCGCTCTTCTTCACCTTGTTGGTCCGCGCCGCCTCGGAGAGGCGGCGGATTTCACCAGCCAGTCCGTCGATGGACATCATTTCGGCATGCCTGACGACCGGTACCTTCAGGCCGTCCGGCGTCTGCGTTGCAACGCCCAGGTGCACGGCCTCGTGCTGCAATAACAGGTTGCGATCCTTGTCATGCGTAACGTTGCACTGCGGGAATTCCCTCAGCGCCCGGATCAGGGCGAGGCCGAGGAACGGCAGCAGGGTGAGGCGGTCGGCCGCATCCCTCTTGGAGTTGAGGTGCTTGCGCAGCGACTCCAGTTCAGTGATATCGATTTCCTCGATATACGCGAAGTGCGGGATCTCACGTTTTGCGGCCTGCATGCGTTCGGCAATGATGCGCCGCAGTCCGATGATCTTGATCTCCTTGACCTTCGTCGACGGGATGCCTGGAGCGGCGATAGCGGTGCCTGTAGCCCGCGCTTTGAGATATCGATCGAAGTCCTTGCGCACGATTCGGCCTCCGGGGCCGGTGCCCTGGACCAGCGCCAGGTCGACGCCGGCTTCTTTGGCGCGCATGCGAACCGCGGGCGAGGTAATGATTCTTGCCGAGGGCAGGTCGGTGGGAGCGGCTTCGGTGGGAGCGGCTTCGGTGGGAGCGGCTTCGGTGGGAGCGGCTTCGGTGGGAGCGGCTTTAGCCGCGAACGGCTCCTGCTTCGGGCCTGAAGGCCCTCCCACAGTTTCCTCAGGCTCTTGCTTCGGGCCTGAAGGCCTTCCTACAACACGCCCTTCGTCTGCGGTGCCTTCCGTGTCGATCACGACCAGTGCGGCACCCACGGCGATTACGTCGCCGGGCTCACCCGCGAGCTTGACGATCTTCCCTGAAACAGGGCTCGATAATTCGACGGCCGCTTTGTCCGTCATCATGGTGCCGACCACATCCTCTTCGTTGACCTGGTCGCCGACCTTGACAAACCACTCGCCGATCTCTGATTCGACGGTGCCTTCGCCCAGGTCCGGTAGTTTGAAAATATACTCGCTCATTCTGCCCCCATAACGCGTCGGATCCCCGCGGCAACGCGCTTCAGGCCGGGGAAATACTGCCACTCGAACGCGTGCGGATACGGGGTGTCCCATCCGGCAACGCGACCGATAGGCGCTTCGAGGTGATAGAAACACTCTTTCTGAATAGTCGCCGCAAGTTCGGCACCGTAACCGCCGAAGCGCGTGGCTTCGTGTGCAATCAGGCAGCGCCCGGTTTTCCTGACCGAGTCGGCCAGCGTCTGCACATCGAGTGGCGCCATCGTGCGAACATCGACAACCTCGGCATCAACGCCGGTTTCTTTTGCAGCGGCGATCGCAACGTGCACCATGGTGCCATAGGTGATGATCGTCAGTTCTTCGCCGGGCAGCGCAACCTCGGCGCTGCCGAGTGGCACTGTGTAATAACCTTCAGGCACTTCGCCTTTCGGATGCGACGCCCAGGACACACCTGGTTTCTCGGGGTCGCCGTCAAAGGGGCCGTTGTAGATCCGCTTGGGCTCGAAAAAGACGACCGGGTCGTCCGACTCGATCGCGGCGATCAGGAGACCCTTCGCATCGTAAGGGTTGGACGGCATGACGGTCTTGATACCGCTGATGTGGGTGAATATGCCTTCAGGCGACTGCGAGTGTGTCTGGCCGCCACGGATGCCACCGCCGCAAGGCGTACGAATTGTCACGGGCGAGAAGAAATCGCCGCAGGAGCGATAGCGTAGCCGTGCGAGTTCCGACACGATCTGGTCGAAACCTGGATAGATGTAATCCGCGAACTGGATTTCGGCGACCGGCCGCAGCCCGTTGACACCCATGCCAATTGCCGCGCCGATAATGCCGCCTTCGGCGATCGGTGTGTCGATGACGCGATGTTCACCGAACTTGCGTTGCAGACCGTCGGTACAGCGGAACACGCCGCCGAAGTAGCCGACATCTTCGCCGAGAACCACAACCGTGCTGTCTTTGTCCATCATCACGTCGTGGGCCGAGCGGATGGCTTCGATCATGTTCATCTGCGCCATGGCTCAGTCCTCCGCCAGGATTTCGAGAAGACGGCGACGTTGAGACTCAAGGTGCTGGGGTATCTCGGCATAGACGTCTTCGAACATTGTGGCGGGATCCAGCCACGGGCCCTCGGTCATCGTTCCAAATTTCTGGGCTTCCTTCCACGCCACCAGCACTTCTGCCTTGAGTTCTTCTTCGAGGCGGCTGTGCTTGTCCTCGGACCAGCGGCTTACTTTGATCAGGTGCTGCTTCAGGCGTTCAACCGGATCGCCAAGCGGGAACGAGTCCCACTCGTCGCGCGGGCGATACTTCGTCGGGTCGTCACTGGTCGAGTGAGCACCGCCGCGATACGTGACGTGTTCGATGAGCGTCGGACCATGGCCGCGCCTTGCGTGGTCGGCAGCCCAGAGCGTTGCCGCGTAAATGGCGAGAAAGTCATTGCCATCGACACGAATGCCCGGGATGCCAAGGCCAAGTCCGCGCGCGGCAAACGGTCGACGTTGGCCGCCGGCCGTACCCTGAAAACTGGAGATCGCCCACTGGTTGTTGACGACATTGAGGATGACGGGCGCCTGGTAAACCGCGGCGAAGGTCAATGCATGGTGGAAGTCTGCCTCGGCCGTGCTGCCGTCGCCCAGCCATGTCGCGGCGATGTGGTCTTCGCCCTTGATGGCGGAAGCCATTGCCCAGCCAACGGCATGTGGAACCTGGGTCGCGAGATTGCCCGAGATCGAGAAAACGTTGCCTTTCTTGCTGTGGTACATGACCGGGAGCTGCCGGCCCTGGCACATGTCCTTCGTGTTCGAGAGGCACTGGCACATCATGTCGACAAGTTTCATGCCGCGGTACATGAAGAGGCCCTGGTTACGGTAAGACGGGAAACACATGTCCCCGGCTCGCAATGCCATGCCCTGCGCGATCGATATAGCCTCTTCTCCGAGGGCCTGCATATAGAAGGAGATGCGACCCTGTCGCTGGATCTGCCACATGCGCTCGTCGAATACGCGATTAAGCATCATCCAGCGCAGGGCAATCTGCAGCTTTTCGGGTTCGAGATTGGGATCCCAGGGGCCAACCGCCTCGTGGTTGTCATCCAGAACCCTGACCAGACCGCTGCTCAGGAACTCGAGCTTGTGCGTACGCGAACCAATGGGCGGCTTGTCGACGGCGCCAGCCGGCGACAAATCGAGATAACTGAAATCGGGTTCGTCGCCGGGCCGAGCTGTAGGTCGCGGTATATGTAATCGCGATTTCTCAATCATATGGAAAACTCTGTTCTGTTATGGGCGAGCAGCCGCAACAATGCTGCGCGCCAGCTCATCGGCCAGTTCGTGCGTTGGCCGGCCCGTTTCCTTCGCCTGATCGAAGATATTTTTCAGGCGATCCCTGATGCGGCCAACATCGGCACGCACATCGTCCTCCGAGCCATTGTCATAGTATTCAGCCGCGACGGTAATTATACCGCCTGCGTTGATCACATAGTCAGGCGCATAAAGGATGTCGCGCTCAGCCAGGCGTACGCCATCGGCTGGCGTAGACAACTGGTTATTGGCTGCGCCGGCAATGACGGTCGCCTTGATTCTCGGAATGGTTGTCGACGTCAGTATGTTGCCCAGCGCGCAAGGCGCGAGTACATCAACATCGGCAAACAGCAGTTCGGTCGGCGGGACGACGGTGGCCGGTATTTCATCGGTCGTCATTTTCAAGTTGTCGCCGTTGACGTCCGAGACAAAAAGCTTGGCGCCCGCCTCATGCAGCAGGCGGCAGAGGTGCAGGCCGACGTGCCCGACGCCCTGGACAGCGACCTTGATGTCCTGCAGCGAGTCAACTCCCAGACGGGCGTGCACGGCCGCTTCGATGCCCTGGAAGCAACCAAGCGCGGTCCAGGGTGAGGGGTCACCGCCGGCACCATGACCAGTTTGCGGCAGCCCTGACACGAATTCGGTTTCTTCGTGCACGATGCGCATGTCATCGACAGAGCAGCCGACATCTTCAGCGGTTACATATTTGCCGCCAAGTGAGTCGACGAAGCGACCAAAGGCGCGGAACTGTTCCGGGGATTTGGGGGTATCCGGGCTGGCCAGGATGACAGCCTTGCCGCCGCCGAACTTGAGCCCGGCCACGGCGTTCTTGTACGTCATGCCGCGCGAAAGACGCAGTACGTCCGTGAGTGCATCGGCGTCGTTGTTATAGACCCAGCGGCGCGTTCCGCCCGCTGCCGGTCCGAGTGCCGTTGAGTGCACCGCAACAATGGCCTTGAGTCCCGATTTCTCATCGTGGAAATAATGCAGAGATTCGTGATTATCGAACTCGGCATGGTCGAAAACGCCCATGGTTATCCCCCAAGGTCCAGGCTGCATTCTGTGACTAATATACAGCGACTAAACCCGATAAAACATGCAAAAACTTTTAGATAAGTGCAAAAAAGAGCATAATCTATGCTGATTTAATCAAAAAGCAACATTAATTATGCAGCCCGTTTCTATCGATCATATCGACCGCAAAATCCTCGATCTGCTACAGACTGAGTCAGGAATTAACGCTTCGGCGATTGGTGAGCGTATCGGCCTGTCGCAGTCCGCCTGCTGGCGTCGTATCCAGCGCTTGCGCGAAGAGGGCGTCATCAAGGATCGACCCATGGTCCTGGATCGCGAGAAGGTCGGTTTGACGACGATGGTCTTCGCGCACGTGAAACTTACCTCACATGGCCGCAGTAACCTGTCCGCATTTGCCGAAGCGGTGAAAAGCTTCCCGGAAGTCATGGATTGCTATGTCCTGCTGGGCAATGTCGACTTCCTGCTGCGGATCGTCGCGGCGGACATCAAGGCCTACGAGCAGTTCTTTTTCGAGAAGCTCTCGCAGTTGCCGGGTATCCAGGAAGTGACGTCGAGCATCGTCCTGTCGGATACCAAACACACGACCGCCCTCCCCATTTAGGGGACAGTCACCTCCCCAAATAGGGGACAGTCACCTTTCTTCTTGAAGCCCCTGATTTTCGCCCTTGAGCGAGGTACCGACAGCGGCCACTGTTCGTGGACACTCTTGAAAGAAGGGGTGGCACATGCCACGAGCACCAAGGTTGGTGGTACCGGGACTACCGCATCATGTAACCCAACGAGGAATACGAAGAAAGACAACGTTTTTCAGCGTGGCCGACTACCTTGCCTATATCGCACTTCTAAAGAAATACAAACAGATTGCTGGAGTCGATATCTGGAACTACTGCTTGATGCCCAATCACATACATATGATTGTCGTTCCCAACAGCGAAAACAGCCTGGCGAAGTTCTTTGGTCCGGTTCATAGCCAGTATGCGGCAAGAATAAATTCGGCGCATGAATGGCAAGGGCACCTATGGCAGCAACGCTTCTACTCGACCGTCATGGACGAGCAACATACTCTCGCCGCAATGCGTTACGTCGAGCTTAATCCCGTCAGGGCCGGATTGTGCGCGTCTCCGGATGACTGGCGTTGGTCAAGTGTTTGCGCCAACCTGGGCCTTGACGTCGATGAGCTCGTCAATACTGATATGACTCGCGCCTTGGTAGATAACTGGCGCGACTACATCGACGAAGCAATTTCCGATGAAATGTTGAATTCCATTCGAAAATTCACGCGGAGCGGGCGCCCTGCAGGAAACGAACGATTTATCCGCAGCCTGGAGATCGAACCTACGCGCGACTAACACCCAAATGGTGCGAAAGGTGACTGTCACTCCCGTCGAAAGGTGACTGTCCCTATCTGGAGGCGATCCAGCGTTCGATATGTGTGCGCAGAGCCGGGAGCGGAATCGTGCCGTTCTCCAGGATGCGGTCATGGAATTCGCGAATGTCGAAGTCGTCGCCGAACGCTTCTTCCGCCTGTTTGCGCAGCGCCAGGATCTCGAGGCCGCCCGAGTCATATGCTGTCAATTGCCCCGGAAGGATGGCAATGCGATCCACCATTTCATCCCCCATCGTCTCCGGGAAACGACCCGAAACCATCATGAATTCGATCGCTTCTTCGCGGGTCCAGCCGAACAGGTGAATGCCGGGATCCACAACCATGCCGCGCGCCGGCCATGCACGACGCGTGATCGGGCCGGACGTTGTCTGGTAAAGGCCCATTTCTTCGGATAATGCCTCGGAATAACGGGCCCAGCCTTCACCGGGGCCGGAGAACCAAATGAGCTCAGTCACGGGGTGCAGGCCTTCGATCGACTTGGCGAACGCAACCTGCAGGTGGTGGCCAGGCCACGCTTCATGAAACGCAACGGTCTCCGCGCCGCCCCTCGATTGCTCTTCGGGCTCGTGCAGCGGAATCCGATACTCACCCGGCTTGTCGCCGGCGCCTGGCCGGTAGTGTGCCGACATGCCTGTGCCTTCTTCGTGCTCCTCGAACGGGACGACTTCGACCGGCTGGGTCGGCATGGTGCCCACCCAGTTCGGCATTTCCGCCTCTGCTCGTTTGACCATGTCACGCGAGAACTTGAGAAGTTCTTCCTTGCTGGTAAAGCGATCCGACTTGTCAGACTTGACGCGATCAAGGATCTCCTTGAAGTCAGAAAGCTCATACGCAGACCGGCCCAGTTCGATAACCGATGCCTTGTTGGCTTCGACGGTCTTCTTCCCTAGTTCGAAAACCTCCTCCGCGGAGCGGTTGAGTGTCGTGTAAGCACGCAAGGATGCGTCGTAGCATGCGCGACCGTCGGGGTTCGCCGTAATCGACAACTCCGCGCGTGCCCGTTCCATGTAGGGCCCTGCAAGAAACTCGCGATAGCGCTTAAGTGCAGGCGTAATCTGCTCCTCGACAATCTGCCTTGTTGCCGCGGCAAACGCCTCGTCGTCGTCGCGTGCCGCCGGCGAATAGAAAGGCGACCGCTCGACATCGAGCGCCAGCACCCCGTCAAACTGGTCGACGACGCGTTGCACGATTGTCTTCGGCGCCGTGTAGCCGAGCTTGATGCCGTCTCCCAGGTTGCCAAGTTCCCGGTCGATATTGCCGGCGAATTTCGACCAGCGTGCGAGAGACTGCTCGCGCAGTTCGGGCGTCCCGACCGGTTGCATCTGGGCAATCTGCGCGTAGCCGGAGTGCCAGCCGCCCATTTGATTGACGTTCCAGAGTTCTGTACGGCATACGCGTAAACCCACTTTCGCTTCGAGTTCCTCAAGCAGGTACGCATGTGTAATCCAGGCCGGGTCGCCAATCAGGTTGTCGGCATCGACAGTGCGCAGGCGAGCCAGCAGCCCATCGATGACCGCATCGCTTGCGGCGTGAGCAGCGAGGCTGTTGTTGGCAAGTCCATCGTGCCGGTCGAGTTCGATACCCGAGAAGTATGCGACTTCAGGTGTCGTACTCATCACATGTGCATAGTAGTCATCGGCAACGTCGTTGACGACCGCAGCGGGATTAGCTACGGGCGGCGTGATCGGTGCTGTAACCGGTACGGGGGTCTCTTTCGAACAGGCGCTTGCGAGGAGCAGTGCTGCAAACGCAGCGGCCAGGAGTTTCATATTCATAGGGTTACCACTTTCCGTCGAGATCACCGACGCGATCAAAAGGTTCGCCAATAATGACGCCGAGCTCGCGCTGTTCGCCAGCGCCGAGATGAATGCCCGGGCGACCATGCGCCCAGCGCCAGTTGCAGACGATCGTTACATCGCCCACGTTCCAGCTAATAGGGATGCCGAAGCGATCGTACACGTCAACAAACAGTTTTTTCTCGGCACGCGTCATCTCGCTGAGGTCACCGAATGTCAGTTTTAACGGACGCTGCTCGTACGGCAGGTGTTGCACCTTGGGCCAGGTGTCGAACCACATACCGTCATCGGCGATGCTGCTGTAAAGGACGTTGCGGTCCAGCGGCGGGTAGTACTCGTACGCGGAAATATAGTAGCGGGTTTTGAGGAGACGGTTCGGACCCCACTCCGTTTCGAGCCCGCGGGCGCGTGCGAATTGCTCCGCCTCGTCGGGATCATCGGTCATCATCGATTTCTGCCAGTGATTGTAGACCCCGATCTGTTCCGTTCCCGCAAAGGCTTCGCGGTCCGTCAGGTCGCGGTGATAGCAAAGCCCGAGCTCCTTCAGCTTTTGTCCGAGTTCGGTTGCGAGGATGGCTTCGGTTGCACGGATGTTGTCAGACACGAATGTCTGTCCCTTGCCGCTTACTGCATGTTTGGCAAGGAACCCGAGCATCGTCGTACTGGTGCCGACGTAGGCCATCTCATGGTGATAATGCAGCCAGGCCGGCAGGGGTGCGCCGACCTCGTAAACGTTTGGCTCAAGACTGTTCCGCGGATTGGCGCCCGCCTCGTAACGCATTTCGTTGTTAATCACGAGCTTTGCAGCCCGCCGCATGTCGGCAAGTTCGGTAAGACCCGTGTTTGTCAGATAGACAAGGCCGACGTCATCGAACAGCGCATTCATGCGCTCGCCAAGTTCGCTGCCGTGCGCCAGCGCGGTGTCGTCGAGGCGCATACCGGCACAATCGATGGTGAATGATTCCGTCGCGACAGGAAGTTCGCCCGTCCACCAGCGTGGCTCAATAATATCGGGCAACGGATTCATATTGGCGGTCATACAAAATCGGCTTTCACATGGCGTTGCGCTGTTGTGCGCAGATCATCCGGAATGGTGACGGCGCAGCGTTTCTTAAGGTCAAATAATACTACGACACTCTCGAGCGTGGCGGCCACGTCGCCGCTTCCCAGGTTGATCATTTCATAGGAAATCGTCATGGACTTGCCGCCGACCTTGATGAGTTCGGCGCGCACTTCCAGCAAATCACCGGCGCTGACCTCTGCCTGATAGTTAATGGTGTGGCGGACATCGACCCAGCCCAGTTTGCCGTCGGGATCCTGTGCGCTGTTCCACCCGAATACCTGGTGCAGAAAGTGGTAGGACGAGTCATCGAACATCGCCATGTAAAAACGTGTCGTCATGTGACCCATGACATCGCACTGCCATGGGTGGGCGATATTTTTGTGCACGGAGATCATGGCGTTTTCAGTCCAAGGGTTACACGTGCTTCCGCCGGCGTTTGTGCCGACGCGCCCATGGCCTCAATAATTGTCCTGGCCCGGTCGACGAGCTGCGCATTCGTCGCGAGGACGCCCTTCTCGAGATAGAGGTTGTCTTCGAGCCCGACACGGACGTTGCCACCCAGCAGCATCGACTGAGCAACCATCGGCATCTCCATCGCGCCGATGGCGAACCCACCCCAGTTACAGCCTTCCGGCAGTTCGTTCACCATCGTCTGGAACACGCCAGGTGTTGCGGGCGCGCCCCAGGGAATGCCCAGGCATACCTGGAACAGTGGCGGGCTATCGATGAGGCCCTGTTCGATCATGTGTTTCGCGAACCAGATCTGCCCGACATCGAAGACCTCGAGTTCAGGCTTGACGCCGATTTCCTGCAGCCGCCGGGCGCCGAGTTCGAGCATGGTCTGCGTTGAAACATAAACGTAGTTCTGGCCCATGTAATTGAACGAGCCGCAGTCCAGCGAACAGATTTCCGGGAGCAGGGCTTCGACATGAGCCATGCGTTCGAGCTGGCCGACGCAGTCAGTGTCCTCTGTGAACTGCAGTGGGTTGTCGTCCGGGCCGAGGTAAAGGTCGCCGCCCATGCCGGTTGTCAGGTTGATGATGACGTCGGTCGCACTGTCGCGAACCCGGTCGACGACCTCACGATAGAGGTCACCATCGCGGCAGGGCTTGCCGGTTTCCGGCTCCCGCACATGTATGTGGGCGATGGCAGCGCCTGCTTTCGCGGCCTCAATCGCTGCCGTCGCGATTTCTTCAGGTGACTTTGGCAGGTCAGGGTGTTTACCGGCCGTGTCGCCGGAGCCCGTAACCGCGCACGTGATGATCGGTTTGCGATTCAAGAGACTCCTCCTTATGCAAACGTCGCAACGAAGAGGTCTGATTCCGACGTTCCGCACGCGCGCTTCATGCCCTCCGAGTTGTAAGGCATTGCAATGCTGCCGTCCCGGCTGATCGCGATCACGCCGGCGTCGCCACCGAGGCGCGCAACCTCATCGAGCATCTCCTGCACGGCCGCTTCGAGTGGCACGCCCGACTTGTAACGAAAGGCGATTGACGATGCGCCACCGGAACGAATGATGTGTTCCCCGATACCGGTGCAGGAGATCGCGATGTTGTCGTCTGCCCAGGTTCCCGGCCCCACCAGGGGCGTATCGCCGATGCGGCCTTCGAGTTTGCCGAAGGTTCCACCGGTCGAGGTCGCAGCGGCCAGTGAGCCTGACGTATCCAGCGCAACAGCCCCTACGGTCCCGTGCGCGATATCGTCGACATCTTCACGAGTGACGCCAACGGGGAGCCTGTAGTAGGTCGCCGGATCCGTCACTTCCGCGAACCCGTGTTCGCGCGCGAAGGCCAGTGCGCCGACGCCGGCAAGCATCACGTGGGGCGTCTTTTCCATGATTCCGCGGGCAACGGCGACGGGGCTGACAAAGTCTCTCAATGCGGCAACCGCGCCGGCTTCGCGAGACCGCCCATCCATGATGGACGCATCGAGCTCCACATAGCCGGCGCTGTTCGGAGCAGACCCGCGCCCGGCGACGTACAGGCCGCTGGACTCGAGTTTTGCCACCGCGTATGCGACGACATCAAGCGCCGCTGCGCCGTCCTTCAGCTGCTGCTGGCAGGCACCCCCAAGTTCCTGGAGGTGTTTTTCGGTTTCGGCGTAGTCGCGACCGGCGACCGCACCTGCGCCGCCATGGAGCGCGAACGCCCAGTTTTTTTTGTTATCTGGCATCCAGCCAATTTACACCAAATCAGAGGCCGAGTAGCTGCAATCAAAACCTACTTGCTGCCCGCCAGCGCATAAACGAAATCGACGTAGGCTTTTTCAATGTCGGCAAGTCCGGCCGCTGCGGTGCCCGGTCCCGGCTCGATCAGCATGATCTCGTTCGGGGCGTGGGCACCCGTGCCGAAACCCATGCCGGTTGGTACCAGCGGCAGACCCAGTCTCGATGTGAACTGGTAGAACGGCGCACTGCCCGCGATGCGTGGCTGCACGTTGATCTCGCTGGCGTACTTGGAAAAGACTGAGACCGCTGCCTGCACGGCAGGCGCCTCGACGGATGTCTGCGACGCCGGGTAACCGCTCAGTTTGCGAATCTCGACGTCGCTGAATCCTTGCGTGTCGAGGTGGCGGCGAATCTTGTCGAGCGCTTCGTCCGGATCAAGGCCGGGCGGCAGGCGCGAATCGACCTTTGCACTTGCCTGGTGCGGGAGAATGGTTTTGACGCCTTCACCGGTGTAGCCGCCCCAGATTCCATCGATGTTCAGCGACGGCTGGTAAAGGAATTCGACGACAGCGTCAGTGCCGGTCTTGCCATCGATCCAGTGATCAACGGCCAGCATCTCGAGCAGTTGCGCTTCGTCGCGATTCTCGATGCCGGCATTGATTAGCAGTGACTCTTCCTCGGTGGGCGGAATGATGCCGTCGTAATAACCCGGAACCAGAATAGTATTGCCATCCGGAGACGTCATCGATGACAACGCTTTGATGAGACGCCAGACAGGCGAGTCGACGATGGCTTTGTAGGAACCATGGATCTCGGCTTTGGAGGGTCCTCCCCACTCGCCGCCGGTTGCGATCATTTCGAAGTACACGATGCCTTTAACGCCGAGAATCATGTTGATCTTGCCGTCAGGTGATTGCGAGTTGAACGGAAACAGCACGCCGTCGGCTTCTTTAAGGCGGTCTTCATAGGCGTCGATGATTTGCGGGTAGTGCGGCGAGCCCAATTCCTCTTCGCCCTCTGCCGCGACCATGATGTTTACGGGCAGGTTGCCTTCCACTGCGATAATCGATTCGAGTGCATTCAGGAAAGCTCGCTGGGGACCTTTCTGGTTGGTTGCACCGCGTGCCATGAGCACGCGTCCCAGGTCGTGGTCAACAACCTCGGCATCGAAGGGCGGGCTGATCCAGTCTTCCGGATTGACCGGCTGCACGTCGTACATCAGGTAAACGACCAGCGTGGATGTGGCTCCGGCATCGTAGTAACCCCATACGCCGGGGTGGCCATCCGTTGGTACAAGCTCGGCTTCTGCAAACCCGAGGTCGACAAGATCCTGTCGCAGCATCTCCGCCATTTCCTGGATGCCGATGTTTTGGGCGGATATCGATGGTTGTCGCAACCAGCGTTGCAGGGCAGCCGTGTGATCGTCGAGATTGGCGTCGATGTAGTCGTACACGGCAGCGTGGTCGCCGGTATAGGCTTCAATGGCCGCAACGTCATAGGCCGCGCTTGTGGCCAGTTCGAACGTGGGCCGCTGTACCTCGGGGCTCTGCGTGGATTCGGCGGCTGGCTGGCAGGCGGCTGCCAGTAACGACAGAGTAATCAGGGTCAACCATCTCATGGGCTGGGGCTCCGCAAATTCTGGAAGGTCCGGCATTGTGGCCGGGAAGCGCTTTTGAGGCAACGCGCGGACTGCCCACGCGCATGCGCACGAAACGTGCAATTTCGCCCTTGATTCCCTTTTTGTCTAAGCGAGCGCGGGGTTTCGCCGCCGGGTCCGGGGCGTTATTTTGCGCCGCAGCGAGAAGCCGCCGACCCGAGCGCTTGCACGCAAGCTCCTGTGGAAGGCAGCATTTTTGCGATGTTTGACATAATTCAGGCCCTCAAACGGCGGCTGTTGTATTTTCGACACATTCGGTCAAGTATTCTCAGAACACCCGAAATGGGGCTGGAACCCTTATAAAACAAAGCGCTTGCGGTCAGATTGTTGTTTGCCCTGTACTTTGGTGGTATAAACCTTCGCACGCGTTGTGCGAAAAACGCAACGTATAACTTTTCTCAGCATAAGGGGATATTCCATGTATTCGAATAGCAAACTGCAGACGGCAGTTCGCTTGGGCCTAGGAATGGGCGCAGGCGCACTGGCTGTCGGATTTGCACCTGGCGCTTTTGCCCAGACCGCAGATTCAGCAGATGAGCCGTTAGAAGAGATTATCACTACAGGTTCTCGCATTAAGCGTGCGGACCTTGATAGTGCAAGTCCGGTAACGGTCATTGATCGCGAGGTTCTCCTCGCTCAGGGCGTGATGGACGTGGGAGCACTGCTCCAGCGTATGCCGTCAATGGCGGGTTCGCCAATCGGTACCACGACGAATAACGGTGGTAACGGTTCTGTACAGATTGACCTGCGCGGTATGGGCGTGGATCGTACGCTGACACTCGTTAACGGTATGCGTACTGTTGACGGTGGCGACTACCAGACGATTCCGGCCAACATGATCGAGCGCGTTGAAATCCTGAAAGATGGCGCCTCGGCCGTATACGGTGCAGACGCTGT
>JAHEGH010000133.1 GCA_024639825.1 Gammaproteobacteria bacterium | reverse complement strand
AACCGCGAGAGACATGATCGCGGAGTTGGATGGAAGCACTGACCCCCTGCTTGGGCAAATCGGACTGGACCGGAAATCGGAAGCGGCCCTTCTGAAAAAGTGGCATGCGGAGAAGGGGTGAAACGAGCAGCGGAATAGCAGTCCGCGCGTCGGCGGTTCAACCGGGCTGCATAGCGGCGACAGAAGCTGAAGGCGCTGGCCACGAGCCCATTCCGCCGCTGGCCGCCAGCTAACTTCGGGTGTATGCCGGACGCGATATCCCAATACGGCGTGTGCCTGTTCTTGCTGACAGTGACCGCTCGAAACCGGCGATTAAGCTATAGTTGTCGCCATGACAAACTCGAGCAAAAGGCCCGGCACCAAGCCTCTATCCGGCCTGCACCTGCTGCTGACTTACGAATGCAATTACGAATGTGACCACTGCTTCGTGTGGGGAGGACCGTCGCAGAAGGGCACGATGACCCTGGAGACCGTCCAGCACATTGTCGAGCAGGCCAAAGCGTTAGGCACCATCGAGTGGATTTATTTCGAAGGTGGGGAAGCTTTCCTTTATTACGACACGCTCGTTGCCGGCGTGCGCATCGCCCGGGAGTCCGGCTTCAAGGTCGGCATCGTAAGCAACGCCTATTGGGCGGTCTCGGATACCGAGGCTGAAAAGTGGTTAAGGCCACTCGCAGGCCTGGTCGACGATCTTTCTGTGAGCAGCGACGTATATCACGGAGATGGGGACGGCGTGAGCTATCCTGACATTGCTCGCCGTGTGGCTCGTAAGCTAGGTATGCCGGTGGATTTCATTACGATAGCCGCGCCCGAAATCAGCGATGCCGGGGGCGCGGCGGGCCAGCTGCCGGCCGGCGAATCGGCCGTCGTATTTCGAGGCCGTGCGGCGGAAAAGCTCGCATCGCGGGTGGTGGCAACACCGTGGGAACAATTAGATCGTTGCCCGTGGGAAGACCTGCGGACACCCGAACGCGTGCACGTCGATCCTTTCGGCAACCTGCACATTTGCCAGGGCATTTCCATCGGCAATATGTTGCAGCGCCCGCTGCCCGAGATCATGTGTGACTATGATGCCGACGAACACCCGATCGTTGGGCCCCTGATAGCCGGCGGCCCGGCCGAGATCGTGCGTCTGTACGGTGTGACCCACGAAGACGCTTATGCCGACCATTGCCACCTCTGTTACGAGGCGCGGCGCCTATTGCGAGGTCGTTTTTCCGACGTTCTTACTCCCGATCAGATGTACGGGCACGGGTGAAATCAAGCGGACGGTTACGCTGACTCCGCACGATCAAGTGAACTGTCCGCATAAATCTATTTCTCGACGCGCCCCCGTGGATCGAGCGTGCCAACCGTCGCTATGTCAACGATATAGCTATAGTCCGTGCCGATTGTCTGGTCCGGAAGACCTTTCACGCACGCGGTAAGCGTATTATTCGTAGCGAAGTTACCCGTTATCAGCGTATTGCCAGGCCCGGCAGTATTAATCCAGGCATCATCTGCCGTCTTGCCGGTAATGGTGACAGTGGCATTATCATAGTCAGCAAGGTCGGGGTCAGTTGAGAGATTGACTGGCTTGAGGATGAATCGCCACTCCGTATTATTCCTGATATGTGACAGTGGCACGACAAGCATCTTTGAATCGCCGTATGCCACCGCCGTCCACGTGTAACCCTCCACCTCGCCTCCGCAAGCGGAGCTGTTAAAGGGTCCCTTGCAAAAAGCGCCGTCAGTCAGGCAGCAGCCAGAAAAAAAAGTTGAGGTGAGAATTAGTGCCAATATTTTCTGCATTTTTCCTCCTCGGGGTCCGTATTGCGTCATTGCCATGAGTTTGTTTATTAGGGCATTGTCGGCGCTTCATTAAGAATAGCTTGCTTTTAGCAGATGTACAGATTTTCACCGGGCTGCTCGTATGATCGCGTTAAATTTGGGGTTCTTGTGCAGTGATGCCAGGTGCGGCTCTGCGGCCATCACGTTCAGCGAATAGCCTTTGTCCGCTGCAAGTCTGAGCGCCGCGAGGGCGGCGTCAGTGTCGCCGTGTCGCAGCAATATCAGGCCGTTGATGTAGTGCACATACGGATCGTCCGGCGACAACTCGCGGGCCCGATTGATCAGTGAAAGTGCTTCCTCGGTCTTGTCGAGCATGGCGCTGATCCAGGCCAGGTCCATCAGGTTATTTGGATCGTTCGGATTCACCTCGATGGCGCTGGCGACCAGCCCTTCCGCCGTTTCGAAGGACTCTGTTGCTTCGTCTTCAATGCCTGCATACCAGAGTGCGTCGCCAAGGTTTGACCAGTTCAGGTGATCAGTCGGTGCGAGCATGACAGCCATTCGATGAGATTCGATAGCTTCGTCCTTTTGTCCGAGGTAATAGTGCATCAGCCCGAGAGAGTTATAAGTGTTTGCCCTGGGCTCGAGTTCATTCGCGTTTCCCAGCGCGATGCCGGCAGATTCGAATTCACCGGCTAATAAGTATGCGATGCCGAGATTCGAGAAACCCCTGACGTTGGTATTGTCGAGTGCGACGACCTTGCTGAATTCTTCGGCGGCCTCCGCGTACCGCCCGGATTGATAGAGAAATATGCCGAGCGAATTGTAAGCCGACCAGTCGCCGGGTTGCAGGCCAATCGCCTGCCTGAATCGTGCCTCAGCTTCAGCGGGTTTCATCTGCAGCATATAGGTATCGCCCATGCCGATAAGCGCCGTAACATTTTTCGGATTGATGCGCAGGGCCTCGAGAAAGGCCGCTTCCGCATCCGCGTAGCGGCCGGTTGTACCGTATAGCTCGCCTAAAGCGGTATGTACAACGTCGAGGTTCGGATTGAGATCCAGTGCCTTGGCGCATGCCACCTGCGCCTGATCTATATAGGCGCTGTCGTCTGTTTCGGGATACGCCGCGACAAATACCTGGCACTTGCCGGCATGCGCGGCGGCATAGTCAGGATCAACTTCGAGCACAGCATCAAACCAGGAGAGGGATGTTTCAATTGAATCAACGCTGATTGGTCCGTTTGAAGCGTCGACACCCCGTCTGTACAGCACGTAGGCATTGAGGCTGGGATCATCGGTCGACGGTCCGATCGGTGTTTGCATATCAGGCGGCAGAGCAACCTGGATATTCGCAACCGTCAGTTCTGTAATTTCATTTCGAATGTCAAAAAAATCTTCACGGTCGCGATCGAACCGGCGCGACAACACGTGGAACCCGGTTGAAGAATCAATCATCTGCACAATGATGCGCAATTTATCTCCCGCGATCTGGACGCTACCCTCGAGGTAGTGCGCAACGCGCAATCGCTCGCGAACTCTTTGCGATGCACTGTTAGGGGCCAGCGTAAACGCATCGCCTCGGGAAGACACCAGCAATCCGGGAACACGGGATAGTCTGGTGATCAGGTCGTCAGCAAGACCATTGGAGAACACCTGCGTGTCGTCGCTGCCATCGAGGTTCAGGAAGGGGAGTACAGCGATGGAGTTATCAAGGACCGGTGGCAGGCTTGTGCTTTCAGCAATATCCGGCGTCGGCGCTTCCGGCAATCCGACACTGTTGTCGTAGATGTAGACGATGACTGTCGCCATCGCCAACGCACCGATTACGGATATATAGGTTCGGCTAAAACGGCGCTTGTAGGAGTCCCTCGGGGAAAGTTCATGCGGTACCGCACGGCCGTCGCGAAATTCAAGAAACCACGAGAGCAGGACCGCGATCGGAAAGCCTGCAATGACCAGCACGGTGACAAACGTTCCGGTCCAGGCAGGCAGCAACAACTGGCTGAAAACAATGTCCGCAATTTGAATGAGCAGCCAACCCACCAGCAGGTAGGCAATTGCGGTTTCAAGCACGCCTCGTTGATGCAGACTCTCCAGCAGGCTGTTGATGGCGATGTCATTGTTGTTCCTGTCCCCGAGTACGACTGAGGCGGTGTGCAAATTGGCAGGCTCGACGCCAGCAATGAGGCGATAACCACGTCGAGGAAGTGTCTGTATGAACCTGGGATCGTCCGAATGGTCGTTTAGCGCATGACGGATTTCGCCAACCGCGTGGCTCAGTGCGTTCTGGCTGCCGTGATCTCTGCCCCACACTTCTTCTATCAGCGCATCGCGGGTGACCAGCGTGCCGGGACTCGACGCCAGGATCAGCAGCGTTTCCATCGCTTTTGGCGTCAGGTGCACAGAGCCGTCTTTCCCGGTCACGCGGCCTTTCACCGGGTCGACCAACAGGTTCCCTACATAGAATCCCGCTAATAAATCAGAATTCACGACCGCGCCTTTGGCAGCTCCGTTGTTGCAAGGATAGCACCGGATGGGCGGGATATTGGATCGCAGCCATGTCATATACGACACCCATGGCCTGGCAGTCGGTCAGGTTGGTGAGCATTGCCTGGAGGATTAGATAAGCATATCGACCAGCCGCTCGACGATCGCAGCGCCGGCGGACGATCCATGCATAACCAGATCGTCCGTCGGAGTACATTTCTACCGTATTAGTCTTCCGCCAGCGCGGCCAGTGCCGCTTTGTCCTCGTCACTCGGTGCGTGATTGATGCGAAGCAAAATGCCGGCGAGCTT
>JAHEGH010000132.1 GCA_024639825.1 Gammaproteobacteria bacterium | reverse complement strand
AGTCTCGGCTATTACATTAATCCTCTTATGTATGTCGCGGTGGGTGTAGTCCTGCTGGGTGAGCGCCTGCGAACAGCTCAGATTATTGCGGTTTTTCTGGCATTCATCGGCGTTGGGTACCTCACGATCAGCGGCGGAGTATTTCCATGGGTGGCGCTTTCACTGGCCGCGTTGTTTACCGCATATGGGGTTATTCGAAAGCAGGTGGCGATCGGGGCAATGCCAGGATTGTTCATTGAGACATCGCTACTGTTTCCGTTTGCGGTCGCCTGGTTGTGCATTCTCGAACTCGATGGGAGTGCATCGTTCGGGGCCGGTGCGGCCAGTCAGTCGTTCCTGCTGATGATGGCAGGACCGATAACCGTAATGCCGCTGTTGTTGTTTGCGCTGGCTGCCAAGCGCCTGACGCTGACAACGATCGGCTTTATGCAATTCCTGGCACCGACGCTGCAATTTCTGACCGGCCTGTACTATGGTGAAAAACTGAGCGCTGCACACATCGTGTGCTTCAGCCTTATCTGGGTGGCCGTCGCGTTTTTCAGTTACGACGCGGTTTTCACAGCCAGAAAAAAACCCTCGCAAGCATAGCCTGCGAGGGTTTGTCGGGAACGAGGTCCCGTTTACTTGTTGGCCTTGCGCTCCTGCGCTTCCTTGATGACTTCGTCAGCCACGTTGGTCGGGCACGGTGCGTAGTGCGAGAACTCCATTGAGAACTGGCCACGACCCGAGGTCAACGTACGCAGATGACCGATGTAACCGAACATCTCGGCCAGCGGCGCATCCGCCTTGACGCGCACGCCTGTGGCACCAGCATCCTGCGACTTGATCATGCCGCGACGACGGTTAAGGTCGCCGATTACGTCACCGACATTGTCGTCAGGCGTAAATACGTCGACCTTCATGATCGGCTCAAGGAGCTGCACGCCGGCTTTCGGTACGGACTGGCGGTACGCCGCCTTGGTGGCGATCTCAAACGCAAGTGCTGACGAGTCGACGGCATGGTAGCTGCCATCAAGCAGCGTGAATTTGACGTCGAGCAGCGGATAGCCGGCCAACGTACCTTCGCCCATGCAGCTCTCGAATGCCTTCTCGATAGCGCTCCAGTACTCGCGCGGAACGTTGCCGCCGGTAACCAGTGACTCGAACTCGTAGCCGACGTTTTTCTCTGCTGGCTCGATTTTGTATTCGATCTTGCCGTACTGGCCCGAACCACCCGACTGTTTCTTATGGGTGTACGTGTCTTCGATCATCTGCGTAATCGTTTCGCGGTAGGCAACCTGCGGTTTACCCATCTCAACGTCGACGTGATGCGTACGACGCAGAATGTCTACCTTGATGTCGAGATGCAGCTCGCCCATACCCTTGATCAGCGTTTCGCCAGAGTCTTCGTCGGTCGCGACCTGGAAGGAGGGATCTTCCTGAACCATCTTGTTCAGCGCGACGCCCATTTTCTCCGTTCCGGCTTTGTCCTTCGGTGAGATTGCAACCGAAATTACGGGGTCCGGGAAGACCATTGGCTCAAGCGTTGCCGGATTCTTCGGATCCGCAAGCGTGTGGCCTGTCCGCGTGTTCTTCATGCCGAGCAGGGCAACGATATCGCCCGCCTGAGCCGTCTCGAGCTCCTGGCGTGAGTCAGCGTGCATCTCAACGATACGGCCGATACGTTCGGTCTTTCCGGTGAAGGTGTTCAGTACGCTGTCGCCTTTCTTCAGCGTGCCCGAGTAGATGCGCGTGAAGGTCAGGGCGCCGTAACGGTCGTCCATGATCTTGAACGCCAGCGCACGAAGTGGCTTGTCCGGATTGACCTCCGCGAAGGAGCCCGTTTTCTGGCCATCGATGTCCATTTCCGGCTGCGGCTTCACCTCCGTCGGGTTCGGCAAATAGTCAACAACTGCATTAAGTACGTTCTGTACACCCTTGTTCTTAAAGGCAGAACCACAGAAGGTCGGGAAGAAATCGAGGGCGATAGTGCCCTTGCGAACACACCGCTTGATGTCGTCGATCGATGGCTCGTTACCTTCGAGGTACTGCTCAAGAATGTCGTCATCCTGCTCGACAGCGGTCTCGATGAGTTTCTCACGCCACTCTTCCACGGCATCCTGCATGTCCTCAGGCACGTCAGTGATAGTGTACGAGGCCGGATCGTTCGGGTCTGACCAGATCCACGCCTTGCGTTCCAGCAGGTCAACGATACCAACGAAGTTGTCCTCGACACCGATCGGTAAAACCATGACCAGCGGGTGTGCGGCGAGGACGTTTTTGATCTGTTTTACGACGCTGTAGAAATCGGCGCCGATACGGTCCAGCTTGTTGACAAAGATGATACGCGCCACTTCCGATTCGTTTGCGTAGCGCCAGTTCGTCTCCGACTGAGGCTCCACACCGCCAGAACCACAGAACACACCGACGCCACCGTCGAGCACCTTCAGCGAACGATAAACCTCGATGGTGAAGTCAACGTGTCCGGGCGTATCAATGATGTTCATACGATGACCGTTCCATTGGCAACTCGTCGCGGCCGACTGAATCGTAATACCGCGCTCCTGCTCCTGTTCCATGAAGTCCGTGGTGGCTTCGCCATCGTGAACTTCACCGGTCTTATGAATCTTGCCCGTGAGCTTGAGGATACGCTCGGTGGTTGTCGTCTTGCCCGCGTCAACGTGGGCAAAGATTCCTATGTTTCTGTAAACGCTAAGGTCTTTCATTTCTCTGCTTCAACTCTGTTGGTCTCTTTATGGCACCGACCTGCTTGCACGACGCTGGGGCTCTCAAAGCCTTCAAAAGCGAGAACCCGGCAAATCGATCGAGGTGGGTGCACGTTGTCCCTGGCCGTCCGTCCTTGTCTCCCGGGCAGCCAGTGCGGCGCTACATTCGGGTCAGGACAGGCCTTCGGGCGCGGATAATAGCAGCGCAAAGCGCCCTAAACCAGTCCATTTCGGAGGGCCCCGGCTGTGGGTCCGAAATTCTAGTCTTTTTAGTTTAAAAACAGAGGCTTGAGCTATCGCCGCAGGATGGCGATCCAGCGTGCGATATTGACGAGACTCATGAGGGACGCGGAAACGTAGGTCAGGGCCGCTGCGGTAAGCAGTTTGCGGGCGTGCGGGCGATCGATTTTCTTGAGAATTCTCAGCTCGTCCAGGAGGGGCAGCGCTCGCCCAAAACTGGCGTTGAACTCGGTCGGCAGGGTAATAAAATGAATCGCGGCACCGATGCCAAGCGTGGCCATGCCGCCCGCGAGAGTCAGCAGTCCGACATAGGGTGCGCGGGTGACCATGCCGAGAAAAGGGGAGACGACCAGGACCGCCGCTCCCAGCTTCTCTATGCCGCGGGTTGCCTTGACGAGGCGCGTTCGCATATGAAGTGGGCGATAACCCTCGTGATCCTGGAGCGCGTGGCCCACCTCGTGGGCGGCGACCGTAATCGCCGTCAGAGACTTCCCGTCATGCTTCTCCGGGGTGAGCCGCACAGCCTTTGCCTGGGGGTCATAGTGGTCTCCCTGGTCTGTCACTTCGACCACCACGTGCTGCAGGCCACGGCGGTCGAGTAGATGTCTGGCAAGCTGGGCACCGGTGCCGGAATAGCGGTCGGCTGGCTCGCTATAGCGTTCGATGACTCGCTGGACCCAGATCCCGGGGCCCAGCACGACCACCAGGACGACGATAATGAGGAAGAGAATAGTCACTCTGCTAATCTACCAGCGTTTCGGTTGGAGGAGGGAGTGGCAGTGACTCAGGATCAGGGAATGCTCTTCGGTTTGCTCTTTCTTGTATTCGTGTTCCTGATCTGGGGACGCTGGCGCTACGACCTCGTGGCATTTGTCGCATTGCTCATCGCATTGCTGACGGGGTTGGTGCCCAAAGAACTCGCATTTTCGGGATTCGGACATCCTGCGACCATTATCATTGCCCTGGTCCTGATTGTCAGCCGCGGCCTGTCCAACTCCGGGGCCATTGAACTCGTTGCCCGTTACGCTGTTGATGCGTCACGCAAGCTGGGTACGCACATAACGATCATGTCCGGTTTAGCGGCGACCCTTTCAGCCGTTATGAACAACGTTGCCGCGCTGGCATTGCTGATGCCCGTCGATATGCAGGCTGCCAAGAAAGCAGGGCGGAGCCCATCACTGACCCTGATGCCCCTGTCATTCGCATCGATACTTGGTGGCATGATCACGATGATCGGGACGCCACCCAACATCGTCGTTGCGGAGTTTCGGGGAGAGGCGCTTGGTGCGTCTTACCGTATGTTCGATTTCGCACCCGTTGGGCTGGCCTGCGCGGTTGTCGGTGTCGCCTACGTTGCGCTCATTGGCTGGCGGCTGCTGCCGAGTGAACGGCAGTCCAGCGATGCAGGCAAGGAGCTGTTCGATCTGGCGGACTACATTGTCGAGGTTCGGGTGCCTGAGGGTTCGTCGGTGATTGGCAAGCGTGTCCGGGATCTTGACGACAAGGCGGAGAAATCAGACGTGCAGGTGATCGGCCTGATTCGCCATGGTCGCCGTCTACCCGGACTGGCGCGCATCGCTGAAATCAAGGCGGACGATATCCTGATCCTCGAAGCGAGCCCCGATAGCCTCGAAGAAGC